>CAZIPK010000050.1:5679-7354 GCA_964541135.1 uncultured archaeon
TATTACAAAAAGCCGCTCCGCAATTCGGGCAGTAAATTATTTTATCAGTTTCTTTTTTGCAATTAGGGCATTGCTGTAGATCCTCAATGCCCATTGGCTCGTCTTCTAGAGGCGCCAGTTCTTCTTCTTGCGTAGAATCTTCGCTTAAGTCTCCAATGCCCAAATCAAAATCATCTTTTTCAATCTTCTCGTTTTCCTTCTTTGATTCAGACAAAATTGCTTTTAGATCATTTTTTTGGCTCTTTGCGTCCGTTGTTTCAGTGGTTTTATTTTCTTTTTGTGAAATTTGTTTGGAAGCATTTGAATTGAGGGGAATAATTTTTTCTTCTAGGGAATAATCTTCTATTGGTTTGTGTCGGCCATGCCTTTGCTGAGTTGGAAGCGGGGTTTGTTGAGTTTCTTTTGAGTCTTTGCCGTATAATTCCTCCATATTTGCGCCTTTTAACTGATTAAAAATATTTTCAGCAATTTTGTCAGACTCTTCCTTGTTGGGAAGGCGGTTATTTTTTTCCTTGAATTTATTAACTTCGTCCAAAGCCAATTGTTCCTCAACGCTTTTTTCCTTAATTTTACTTAAATCTTTAAGGTTCTTTTTGTCCATCATTGATTTTAAATCCTCATAATCCATTGAAGGCATTTGGGGCAGAATCTTTCTACCAGAAGGGGACAGCAATTCGTTCTCCTTTGTGTTTTCAAAATTGTAATTTTGATCCTGCTGGTAATTATCTTTTTGCGCGTTTCGGTAAAACCGCATCATTCTTCTTGGTATTTTTTCTTCCATTTTCCATTACCTTTATTTTTTTCCTTTATTTTTTTTGCTTATTACTTATTAATCTTTGATAAATTTAATTGCTTTTATTTTTTTTAATACTTTACTTGTTTTGAATTATTCTTGTTTTTTTTAATTATTATTTTTTTAATAAATTAAATTATTTTTATTGTTTTTCCACTTATTAATTTGCATTAACTTGCACAAAACTTATTTTTCATCGTTCAGATTCTCCAATAATTCTTCTTCTACTAAATCCTGACTTTCAGCCTTTCTTAATTCGCTCGGCTTTTTTTTGCTTATTTCCTTCGCAATTGCTCTTAATTTTTCAAGGGCCTCTCTTTTTTGTACTTCAGTTTCAACTTTCTCCATTTCTTTTGTTTTCTTGTCAATGGACTGAATTATAGTATTGTCTTTTTCCTTAAAAACCTGTTTTTTTACCTCCTCAGGACGCATTATTTTGGTTCCAGCGCTTTTAACCATGAGCCCTTTTTCAAACATGATTTTCCTTTCAATGGCATCTTTTTTTAGTATTGATGAAGGTATTTGCGCCGTTTTCTTTTCTTCTACTTTTTGTATTATCTCTATTTCCTTAAATAAGACCCTCTTTGCGTACATTATAATGAATATTAATGTGTAAAGGATTAAGCCTAGTCCAAGAAAATATGATGAATCAATCCCGAGGAGATAAATCGCGGTCAAGGGAATTCCAAAAATAATAAATCCAAAAATATATCCCAAAATTATTTTAGTAGTCATTTTTTTTAATTGAATTTTAGGAAAAGCCGTGCGCACCAATGAATAACCCGCTGAAACGCTTCCCATTAAAAAAAAACTATACAATACTTCCTTCATCAAAAAATCACTTTGCGTTTTTACTTCAATTTAAAATTCCCCATGTTGCTA
>CAZIPK010000051.1:0-3013 GCA_964541135.1 uncultured archaeon
CATTTTAATAGTTTGCATAATTTTTTTGGCTTATTATTTATTTGTTAATCGGGAAAAAAAATCTAATTACAAAGTCGGGTTGCTGGCCTCTTTAATAATTTTTGGGATAAGCGGCTTTCAATTGCTTGGGACATTTGTTTTTGGGGACATTTATTTTGGCCCTGATGAAGGCCTTTGGGTTACGGGGGTTATATTTTTTGTTTCAATTTTAACAACAATAAAATCCGCAGTTGAATTTTCTGCAGAGCATGATAAGAAATGATTTTTTTATAACGTAGCTTCTCTGCAGAGCATGTCAAGAAATAGTTTTTTTAGAAACTGGCTTTGTTTTTTTTTTCGTTATTCCTCGCCAAGCGGGGCTTGTTGCGCATTTATCTTATAAATAATTATTGCTGGCTTATTTGACAGTTGTTTTTTTTGGCCTAGCAAAAGTTTATATTAATTAGATGCTTATTTTTGCTACATGCGTGGTGGTTTTAATGGCTAAAGCAGCGAGAGATAAAAAAAATTCTTCAATGGAAAAAAAGTTGTTAAGTACGCTTAATCCGCACCAAGCGGCTTATGTGAAGCTTGATTTGGCTAATCCTAAAAATGGGGAGTATATGCTTTGTGTTTTTCACTTGCTTCCGGGCGAAAAACTCAATATTCTTCAAGCTGCTTGCGAAGTTGCTGCTGAATCATCCACTGGAACGAATTTTTTGGTTAACACGGAAACTGCATTTTCAAGAGAAATGAATGCTTTAGTTTATCAGTTTGATTCGAAGAGAAGCCTTGTATGGATTGCTTACCCTTGGAGGCTTTTTGACAGACGAGGAAATGTCCAAAATATTTTAACTTATGTTGTGGGTAATGTTCTTGGAATGAAAGAGGTTGCGGCATTAAAGTTGCTTGATGTTTGGTTTCCGCCCTCCCTTATAGAGCAGTATGACGGCCCAAGCTATACGCTTGATGATATGAGAAAATACCTTGATGTTTATAATCGTCCAATTTTAGGTACTATAGTAAAACCAAAAATGGGCTTGACTTCCGCGGAGTACGCTGAAGTTGCTTATGATTTTTGGGTTGGTGGAGGGGATTTTGTTAAAAATGACGAGCCCCAAGCCAATCAGGATTTTTGTCCTTATGATAAGATGGTAATGCACGTAAAGGAGGCAATGGACAAGGCGGTAAAAAAAACTGGCAGAAAAAAGGTTCATTCATTTAATGTCTCTGCGGCTGATTATGACACTATGCTTGAGAGGTGTGAATTGATTAGAAGGGCGGGATTTGAACAGGGCAGTTATGCTTTTTTAATTGACGGGATTACTGCTGGTTGGATGGCCGTTCAGACTTTAAGAAGAAAATATCCTGATGTATTCATTCACTTTCATAGGGCGGCTCACGGAGCATTCACTAGACCAGAAAATCCTTTTGGCTTTTCTGTTCTTGTTTTGTCAAAATTTGCGAGGCTCGCGGGAGCCTCGGGGATTCATACAGGCACTGCGGGGGTAGGGAAGATGGCGGGTACGCCTGAAGAGGATGTAGTTGCTGCGAAAAATATCCTGCACTTTAAAGACAAGGGGCATTTTTTTGAGCAATCCTGGGCAACAATACCTGAGAATGATAAGGATGCAATTAAGATGGTTGATAAGGATCTTGCGCATCATGTAGTTCTGGAGGATGATTCCTGGAGAGGAATGAAGAAGTGCTGTCCGATTATTTCAGGAGGGTTAAACCCGACATTATTAAAGCCTTTTATTGATGTTATGGGGAATGTTGATTTCATTACCACTATGGGGGCAGGGTGCCATGCTCATCCAAAAGGAACCATGATTGGGGCAATGGCGCTTGTCCAATCCTGTGAGGCTTACCAGAAAAAAATTCCAATTGAAAGATATGCGAAAACACATAAGGAACTTGCAGAGGCAATTGAATTTTTCTCAAAAAAGAAATCAAAAGAAGTTAAGCGAGCAGAGAACACGGAGAAAAGTTAAATTAAAAATACAGAAAGAAGCTAAGAATAAAGCAATATTGTTGAGAATTAAAAATTAGTTGGGGTGATTTATTTGAATAAAAGAAAAAGGGGTCCAAAAATGACTCTTGGGGGAGGAAAAGTTGGGAGAAAAAAATCTTTCAAAGATCACCCTCTGATAAAACCAGGAGCAGTAGTTAAGGTAAAAGGGCATCAAAGTTTGACAAGAGCTCTTTTAGAGCTTAGAAAAAAGAAGCATTATTGAGCTAACTTTGATTTTATTTTAAATCTAAAGCGGGCCTGGAGGGAATCGAACCCCCATCTAATCCTTAGGACGGATCTATACTATCCACTATACTACAGGCCCTTAGTTTAATTTTACCTTGTTTATAGTTAAAGAAGTTTTTGTTAGCGAAGCTTTAAATTCTTTTTATGCCGGGTGAATTTAAGGGATTTGAATACTTTTTGCCCGCACACCCCTTGTTTTGGTCCTTAAGATTTTTTGCTGTTTGTCATTCTTATTTCAGTTTAAAATAATACTATTACTTATTCCTACTTTGTGCCTTAAATCAGGGCAGTTGCTTGTTTTTTATTAGTTATTGTTAGTGTTTTTTATATGAAGTACGCGTTTGAGTGGGCTGAGGATTATATTTGGGTTGAAATGGAGAAGGAAAGGCTTTACCCTCCAGAGAGCATTACAAAACTCCTTGGGGCGCATGAATTGATTAAGGGGGTTGATTTTGTTGGCAAGAAGGTTTTGGATCTTGGGTGCGGCACGGGCTGGTTTGGCAGGATGCTTAAGCAAAAAGGAGCTGATGTTTTTGGGGCTGATATCTCAGAATCCTTGATAATTGAGGCTAAGAAAAGCTTTCCAACGGCTATTTCTTCTGCTTATCACTTGCCTTTTGCAAATAACGAGTTTGATTGTGCGGTATTTTTTATGGTGGCGCATTTGTTAGAGAATCCTGCAAAAGCTTTTAGCGAATTAAAGAGGGTTTTAAAGCCAAATTCAAAAGTATTTTTTTCCATAGTTCATCCACGGGCGGAAAAGTGGGATGTTAA
>CAZIPK010000051.1:3023-4066 GCA_964541135.1 uncultured archaeon
GGTGAGTGCTTTATTGACCACTTGTCTTACCCAAACATTGCTGAAAGGCCCTGGGTGTTTAACCTAATTGACGGAAGGAAATTTGTAAAGCATTATTTTCACCGCCCGCTTTCCTTTTATCAGAAAATAATTTCCCCAGATTTTACGATAAATCGCTTTTTGGAACCCGTTTTTCCTTCTTCATTGAGGAAAGGAAAGAAATATGCTTCAAGGGAATACTTGTTCATGGAATTAAAAAAGAATTAAGTATTTTTATTTATAAATTAAATTCTAGCTAATTAAATTCTAATTAATTAAATTCTAATTAATTAAATTCTAATTAATTAAATCCTAAAGTGATTAGTGTTAATTGAATTTTGATTTTTGTTTTTGCAAAATTGAGTTTTAAATGAATGCTTTTAGTGCGACGGCAGTGAATAATGGCACAAATAAATTATCATCCAAAGGCAATACTTCGACGAGTGTTGCTATTATTGCGCTTATTATTGCAGCAGGAATTGGGAAGAAGAGGCTTATGCAAATGAGTGCAACTATGAAAAATGCCATGCTTCCTTCAAAAGTTTTTTTCTTAAAAACCTTGTGCTTTCCAAATTGCATTCCAATTAGCGCTGCGGCGGCGTCAGCGAATATTTGCACGCTTAAAGCGGCGAGTATTATTGTCTGGTTATTGTTGAACAAAGCCATTATTATTAGTGCTGCGGCAAAAAAGTATATAGCTGCTTTTCCTGGGAATTTTTTTTCATCATCCCTTTCAACATGCAAAACGATTTTTTGGATTAATGGAATTTTGGTTCTTCTGATTATCAGGACTGAAATTATTACTCCTAATATTAATGACAGGGTGATTAATTTCATGCTGATTTCTGTGCCTAAAAAAATTATTAGCAAAAGTATAATTATCCCAAAAACCAAGTGAATTGCTTTTCTCTTTAGCTCCCTATTGGAAATTTTCAAATGCATTAATTCCCGCTCCGCTTCCCTTAATAAATTAAATTAAAATTTGGTTATTCAAGCTGTACAATACGTGTGATTTAGTTTAAAAT
>CAZIPK010000051.1:4076-7296 GCA_964541135.1 uncultured archaeon
CTTTACTAATATTAAGTAATGATGTTTTTCAAAAGGCTCTAAATTAACTACTTGGAGTATTTCAAATTCTTTTTCAAGCACCCGTTTTTCATTTGTAAGAACATCTTCTTTGTGGAGTGATTGGGAAATGCTTTTGGTTTTTAACGCAATTGCGCCCAATCCTCCTTTTTTTAATAATTGCGCATTTTTTGTGAATATTTCTGCCTGGTTTCTTTGTGAAATATCTTGGAACAATGCATCCACTACGCCATTTTTGATTAATGAATTAATGTCTTTTAGGTATTTTTGTACTTGATTAGCATCTTGGAGAATTGGGATAATATTTTCCCTTACCTCTGCGAGGGTTGTTAGCTTCATCATGGCTATTTCGCTAATATCCACGCAAAAAACATTTCCTTCTTTTCCAACAATGTCTGATACATGGCTTACGGTTGTTCCTTCAGCGCTTCCTAAGTAAAGCACATTTGCTCCGTTAAAAAAAATATTTTCCGCCAAGCCTTTTTTTAGTCCCGCGCAGTATTTTGACCTGTAATAATCCCACTGCCTGTACTCAATTCCGTTAATTAAAACTAATTTCTCCCCATAAACCCTATTTTTAGGAATTAAATTTTTGGTATAAATATATTTGCCGTCCGAATAAATACCTTCAAAGAGCTGGTTCATAATGTTAGTGTTCATAAGTAATAATTTGGTGTTTATTTGTTTAAATAATAATTGTGTGCCTTTAATTTCTGCCAAAGCTTTTTGTTTGAAATAATTGCGGCTAAGAAAAGAACTGTTACTATTATTGACATTTCTATTTCGTATCGCATTAAGAAATTGAATAAGTATTGGGTTGAAAGGATGGGTGAGAATAGTGGTATGTACCAGTCGCTGAATAGTATGTCAAATAGTGCGTGCATCATGAAGCCTAAAAGAATAAACGCAAATGAATGGATTTTCTTTACTTTCCAGAGCTTTTCGGCAATTATTGCTCCAATTACCGCAAAAATTATTCCTGCAAGGATGGGGTGGAATAATTCTCGGTGAATTATGTAATAATAATCCGTTCCATAAATCGCATCCCAAAATAGAGGTAAACCGTCAAGGTCAGGCAGGGCAGCGCCGATAAAAGAAAGCCACCTCAGTTTCTCATTTTTAGTAATAAGAAACGCAATTAAATACCCGCTAAAGGCATGAATTAATGTAAAAGGCATATTCTCTCAATGAATTATTTAGGGGAACTTGGGGTTTTTGAAGTTATTGGTTTGGAGTTGACTAGCAGGATTTGCCTAAAGCTGGCTTTAAATATAATCAGGTATCTCTAATTATTATGCTAACTAATAAAAGACGACTTTCTCCTTACGAAAAAAAGCTTTCATATGTGCGTAGGAGAAAAACCCCCTCTATTGACAGATTATCTGCACTAGGGGACAACCTTGCTTTTGAAGAAGCTTGTAGAAGGTATGAAAAACTTATTAATTATGGCGTTAAAAGGTTTGGAAATGCGCGGGAGTCTTATAAGGAAAATTTGCATCATGCAAGGCTTGCTCTTTGGAAGACACTTTTGTGGAAAAATGTGACTAAAAAAAGAGTAACGCATAGTTCTTTTCTTGGAAAGTTTATGAGAGAAATGAAGTCAGCAGTTGGCAATGATTCTATTGGAGAGATTCAAAGGGTTAAAGTGCGGCTTGATAACCCTAGAAGAAATTGGCATGAAAGAATGGCTGATGAAAAAGTTCATTTTGCTGTAAATGTTGGCAGGGGAGAAGAAATTTTGGATTTAGGTTCAGTAAGAACGCCTTTTGGATTAAGGGGGCATTTTAGGTCCGAAGAAGCTAAAAAAATTCTTTTGCGGGAAAGAAGAAAAAGATACAGATGGAAAAAAAGTCAGAAAAAAATTTTGGCAACTATAGAACATGAAAAGAAAGCTGCTACCCGGCTTGAAGAAAATATAGCGCGTTCAAAAGTTCGTTTTGAATTTTTAATAAAACAAATGCATATTTTAATGGATGCCTCCAAAAGAGATGTTTTTTTATTCAAACCCTCTCAGCTGATCAAAGTTTTAAGTTTAGTTGAAAGGACTGCTGATGGGGGTATTGGGCTAGTTAAACCGCAAGAATCTTATTTAAGAATGATTCGCATTTTAATGGGCAGGGCCGCTCCAGAAAATCCCGCAGAGGTTAAAAGATACGCCCCACGCAAGATTAAGGGGGATGAACTTAGGGGTGTTATTGGGATACTTGATAATTTAATTGATTTTTATGAATTGAGACATTACACTGAAGTTGCAGATTATTTAACTAAACTTCGTCATCGTGTCCAATCCAATAAAAATGTGCCTGTTGAAATAATAAAAGATTTAGATAAACTTGCTGGAAGGAGTGATGTAAGAGAGCACATTTCTGAATCAGCAAGTGAACAGTTTTATGATGATGTGTATTAATTTTATTAAATTTTTGAAATCAACTAATTGGAAATATTTTTACTCTTACTATAATTCGCTGGGTTATTATAACATTTTACTTAGTATCTCTTAAACTCATGTTTTGGCTTGTTGAATCTTCCTTTTCCGAATCGCTGGCTTTTTGTCCTGTTTCTTTTAAATTCCGTGCGGGCTGATTTGCCCTCGCTTCTATCAGAGTCTTGATATCCTTTGAATTTGCTTTTAACAAATCTGTTTTCTCCTTCACTGTCACTTTTTTTCCAGCGTGAAGGTCCCCTGCTTTTCCAAGAGTCTCTGCTCTGCCCACCAAAATCATTTCGTGATCTCCTTCTTGGAAAAGAATTGTCGCTAGGTTTTCTTGCCCCCTGATCTTCTCCAAAATTTCTTCCAGAATAGAAATTTCCTCTTGGTTTTCTTTCCCCATAATCGCCTCGTGAAGTGTTCCTTCGGGGGAAGTCATTTTGTGGCCTTCTTTCTCCATAATTGTCTCTTGAGGTTCTTCTTGGGTAGAAGCTTTCTTTTGATTTTCTTTCTTCATAACCTCCTCTAAAACTTTTTTTTGGATAGAAATCATTTCTTCTTCTTTTAATTGGGTAATTATTTTCATAGTTACCGTAATTTTTTCTTTTAAAATCGGGCCTTTTTTCTTGGTATTCATTTTGTTTTCCGAAATTTTGTTTTTCCGGTTCTTGGGAATTATTGCCTTCATCAAGTTCTTCTCTTGAATTATTTTCATTATAATCTTCTTTTTTTGACTTGCTTTCTTCAAAACTTTTTTCTTTCTCAGGCTCGGCC
>CAZIPK010000052.1:0-1905 GCA_964541135.1 uncultured archaeon
TCCTTAGTTGCTCTTCCGCCTGTAAGGGCTTTATTCATTTTTTTTTCAACAATTTTAGTGTCTTTTTCTGGTATGTCAAATTTTGAATATTCTCCCGAACTTTTGCTCATTTTAAATGAACCGTCAAGCGCGGAAGTGTATTTGTTGTACAAGGCGCTTGGCAAAAAGAAGCCGTATTCTTGTTTTAGTCTTCTTGCAACATCCCTCACCATTCTTATGTGCGGCGCTTGGTCAATTCCTACTGGGATAATTCCCGGCATTCTTTCCTCAAGCTGGGGGTAGAGTATGTCCCCCATTTGGGTGAATGCGCTCATTACTTTTGCGGGGTGAACCGAACCGTAAATTGCGCGAAATTCGTTTTCAGTTATTTTTTGGGAGCAAATGGCTGCTAGGTTTGAGACTTTCTTGTTCTCGCTTTGCAAATAAAAGTTTGTTTTATTTAAATCAAGACCTAATGCAACGTATGCGGGGATGTGAAATTCAATTGCCCTTTTTTTTCCTTCTTCTAAACTAACCCCCCTAGTGGCTTGGGACTCAACATCCGCAATTAACACAAATGTTTTTGCGCCGTGGTCTTGAAAGTACTTGATGTTTTGAATTACTGTTTCGGTTCCTAAATGTATTTTTTCGCTTGAAGGCATTATCCCGCTTAAGCAGTAAAACGGTTTTTTTTCTTTAATTGCTTTTTCTATTTGTTCGCCATCCTGGATTCCAAAGTTAATTCCTCTTCGCATTTGGAGGTTTGGTTGGGGGAAAACATTGTTGTCAAAGGCTTCCATGCCGAATTCTTTTATGAGTCGAGAATAGTCTTCCACAAGTTCTTTTCCCCAAGGGTCAATAATCACTTTATCATTACTCATCATGCCCACCGGTTTTTCTTCTAATATTTTTTCATTCCCTTCTTTTCCTTTTATTCTCACAAATACTCACTTCCTTGAGGTTTTTAATTCTGGTGTTTGCAGTTTTTTTAAGCTTCTCCTTTTTAGGGGGTTCTAAATTTTTTTGGCGGTTTGGCTGGATTAATTGTTCCTGGCTTAATTTTAGTTTTAAGTTTTTTTTAAGCAGGAGTTTTTTGAATTTGGAATTAATTTGGGGGGAAGAGGGAGACGGGTTTATTTTGGTGAAGGGACTTTGGAATGTTGAAGCCATGGCTTTGGCAGGGGAAAAATAAGTTTTTTTTATGGAAAATTTGCCTGGAGCCAATAATGAGGTGAGCCTACAATCAGAAGAGACTCCAGACAAACTCAATAACCATGAATAATTATGTCTGCTGGTTATTATTAAATACTCTTGAGCTTTTGATGTAATTTAATTACAGTTTTGTTAATTATTGCGGTGTTTTTTTAACATGAAGTCCTTATTTTATTGAATTATTGCTTTTATTTTATTTAAAAACCTTGGTTTTTTTAGTTATTTTTAGTTTTTTTTGTTGAATTATGGTTAGTTGTTTGTTAATTATTTTTTTTAGCTATTTTGGTATTTTATGCTGAATTGTGATTTTGTGGCTGGTTGTTCATTAATTTCATTTTGAATAAAGTGGCTATATTAGTTCACTTTGGGGGTGGTTTGTTATTAGTTTTGGTTATTGCGCTATTCATAATCAAATTTCAAATGGTATTTCTTTGCGTATTCTTGCATAGTTTTTTTCCCGTCTTCCAACTGGGCAGTGAGTGTTTTAATTACGGCTTCTTTTCTTTTTGCGGCAAGCTCTTTTGTTTCTCCATTGTGGGGGATTGCCTGGCTGGTTCTAATTTGGTGGATAGTTATGCTTAGTTTTGTTAGGCTTTCAGTTGCTTCATGCAAAATATTGGATTTTGACTGCTTTGTTCTTGAAAAAAAGTATTGGATTTGGGCGTGTGAGGAGGGTAGGTTTGAAAAAACATCGCTTGCGCTAAATTCCCCTAA
>CAZIPK010000052.1:1915-7231 GCA_964541135.1 uncultured archaeon
GTGTTGTGGTGAAAGTTTTTCCCTAAAATCCGCTGCTTTTCTACGTATTTCCTCAAGTATTTCTTCAAATTTAGCTTCTTCAGATTTTTGGATGGTGAGGAATAATTTAGCCATTTTTATTGGTTGCATTAATCCCCTTTGGACATTAAATCCCCTTATTTGGATTGGTCTGTCTGCAAAAAGGGATTGTAAAGCGATTAATTGTTCTCCTTTAATTCCATGTTTTTCTGCGATTTTTGTGGCTTCTTTAACAAATAATCTTCTTGCAACCTGGACTCTAGTGCTGTTTGATATTCTGGTTTTGGTGTGGGACATGGGGTGGCTTCTTGCAGTATTTCTCCACCTTTTAAGCATTTCAATTGCGGTGTGCGGCTCACTGGCCAATCCTGAACTAGGGTAAATTACTCTTGCTTGAGTTTTATTATGCATTGCAAAGTATTTAGGTTTTTCATACTTTATATGTTTTACCTTTCTTAACCCAAGTTTTTTTAATTAAATGGAGGAGAATTATCTTATCAGAGATATGATTAGTAGTGATTAAATGGTTGAAAATAGTATGATTGAAAATAAAGCGCCAGTGAGAGATGAGGAAAAGCAAGAGTCAAAAATTCATTGGGCGGATGCCGTAGCAAAAGAAGTTATTGAACATAGGCCGGGGCAGGATCTGATTACCGTTGCTGCCGGGATTACTCCATCAGGCGTAGTTCATATAGGGAATTTTAGGGAAATAATTACTGTTGATTTGGTCGCAAAAGCAATCGCAAGGGCAGGGAAGAAAGTAAGGTTCATTTATTCCTGGGATGATTATGATGTTTTTAGAAAAGTTCCTGCAAATTTTCCAAAGAAAGACATGCTTGAAAATTATTTGCGCCAGCCAATAGTTGATGTGCCGGACCCTTTTGATTGCCACAATAGTTATGCGGTGCATAATGAAAAAATGGTTGAAAACAGCCTTCCAAAACTAGGAGTCTCCCCTGAGTTTTTGTATCAATCCAAGAAGTATAGGACTTGCGAGTATGCGGAAGGGATGAAAAAGGCCCTGCTTAATAAGGATGCAATAAAAAAAGTGCTTGATGATTGGAGAGCGGAGGATTTGGAAGGGGAGTGGAATCCGGTAAGAGTTTTTTGCGAGAAGTGCAATACTGACAAAACCACTATTACTAATTATGACGGGAATTATTCTTTGAGTTATTCCTGCGAGTGCGGTTTTAGAGATACTTTTGATTTTAGAAAGAAGGGAATTGGGAAGCTTCAGTGGCGCGTGGATTGGCCAATGAGGTGGGATTTTGAGCGCGTTGATTTTGAGCCCAGCGGTAAAGAGCATTCAAGCGAGGGGGGAAGCAACACCACTGCTGAAATTATTGTTAAAGATATTTTTGGGAGAAACCCGCCGGAACATATAATGTATGAATTTATTTCAATTAAGGGGCAGGGGGGAAAAATGTCCTCCTCAAAAGGAAACACCATTGATTTAAAGGAAATGCTTGGAGTTTATGCTCCCCAAATAGTGCGGTATATTTTTGTTTCAAAAAGGCCTGAAAAGTATTTTGAAGTGAGTTTTGAAGGAATGGATGTAATTCGGCTTTATTCAGAATTTGCTAAAGTTGAGAGGATTTATTTTGGAAAAGAAACTTGCGAGGAGAAGGATTTGGAGTTAAATAAGAGAATTTATGAATTGAGTTGTGTGAATATTCCAAAAGAATTTCCCGAGCAGATTGATTTTAGGCACTTAGTTACTGTTTCACAAGTGTATCAATTCGACAAGAAAAAAATTTTTGAGTACTTTAATTCCAAAGATGAAAATTATGTAAGCGAAATGGTTGACAGAGTTAAGTATTGGCTTGATAATTATGCTGAGGATAATTTCAAGTTTGTTTTGCAAAGCATGGCAAGTGATGAAGCAAAAGAGCAGTTGAACCAGAAACAAAAGGATGCAATTAATTTGGTTGCAACGGAGATTTTGGGAAAAAATGAGGCCGATCTGATAGAATTGTTCGGGGTTGTGTGCAAAAAAACAGGGCTTGATACTAAAGAATTTTTCTCGGCTTTTTATAAGATTCTTATTGACAAGAACTTTGGGCCAAAACTTTCTTCATTTGTCCTTGTTGTGGGGTTGGAAAAAGTTAAATCCCTGCTTGAATCAATTAATTCTCCATTAAGCAATACTGCAAAAGGAAAAAATTCTAAAGGAGTTATTTTGGGGAAGTTAAATTTTGAAATAGATGCTAAAATATTGGAAAAGTTTAGGGCTTTGCGGCTGGGGATTATTGTTTTAAGTGGAGTTAATAATTCAAAAGAAAATTCGGATGTTACAAGCCTTCTAAGGGGTGCTGAAATTAATTTGCGCGAAAGGTTTGTGGGGGTTGAGGTTATTGATATTCCTCAGATTAAGGTTTGGAGAGAGGCTTATGCTTCATTTAACGGCGAGCCTTCAAAAAACAAGCCTTCAGTTGATGCTTTAGTACGCAGAGTGTTAAATAAAAATTCTTTGCCTAATATTAATTCTCTTGTCGATTTGTACAATTATATTTCAATAAAATACTTGCTTCCAGTTGGGGGGGATGATTTGGACAAGGTTAATGGGAAAGTAAGGCTTTGTTATGCTACCGGCGCTGAAGATTTTTTCATGATTGGGGGGAAAATGAAGGAGCATCCAAACAGCGGAGAAATTATTTACCGTGATGAGTCTGACGTTTTGTGCAGGAGATGGAATTGGAGGGAAGCAGATAAGACAAAATTCACTGAAGGCACAAAAAACGCGGTTGTGTATATTGAAAGCTTGTCAAAAGACGATTCTCTTGAACAGGCAGTTAAAGATTTTTGTGAATTGGCTAAAAAATATTTGGATGCTAAAACTGATTCAATAGTGTTGTGAAGATAAAAAGTTCTTCAATTTTTTAATTCAAAATCTAATTGATGGCTAAGTGCTGGGTGAGCGGGATTGAATAATTCCGCTAATTTTCCTTTAAGTCAGCTTTAAATACCAGTTATTATTTCTATTATACTGATGATATGGCTATTGATGAAGTTATTCGAACTAAGACAGGAATTCAGGGGTTGGATAAGTCTTTAAGCGGCGGAGTGCCTCAAGGAAATACAGTTCTTGTTTCAGGCGGCGCAGGGACAGGAAAATCTACTCTTTGCCTGCAGTTTTTAATTAATGGTGCGACTTTATTTGGGGAAAAAGGGTTGTATATTTCAACAGAACAGTCAAAAAAAGAGTTGGCCCGCCAGGCGTCTTGTTTTAATTGGGATCTTGAGGCGCTTGAACAGAGGAATTTGTTAAAGATTTGGTATTATGATTTGACAAGTGACGCTAACTTTCCAGACCAGTTGGCCACAGTCATTAACGAATTCAAGCCAAAAAGACTGGTTGTTGATTCCCTGACCACGCTTGTGGATAATTTGACTTTATTTAGCTTTTCACAGGACAAGCCTTTCTCAATGGTTCAAATAGCGGAAACAGTTACACCGATTCCAAAAACGGAAAAATTGATGAACAAAAATATTTTGTACAGGTTGTTTAAGGAAATAAAGAAATTTGGTTACACTGTATTTTTGACAACAGAACTTCCTGAAGAGAATAAAACTCTGAGCGCTGACGGCATAAGTGAATTCATCGCCGATGGAGTAATAATATTGCGGTCATTAACGGTTGGTGACTCAAGTAGTAGGAATTTGGAGATAAAGAAAATGCGTTATACCTATATAGAAGGCGGATTGAAATCTTACGATCTTTCAAACAATGGTATAACCCTTTTGTGATAAGGTGTTTTTGTGCCAATAAAGGATAGTTTTGTTGGAATGTACATAAAACGGTTTGTCATCCCTGGCGCGCTTGTGTTCGACAAGCCGGGTTTTGTTGATTTTAAAATATCTGGCAAAACGAGCATATATGCAAGGCAGATCTTTTATCCAGAGGATTTTTTTGTTGAATTTGAAAATAAAATCATTGATTGTTTTGGTTTGGCTGGCCGAAAAAAGCTTTACTCAATTGGAAAAAAATTTGGTTATCGTTTTGCGCAGGCGGGAAAATTTGAGCATATTAAGGACCATCCGGGGGATAAAATTAAGGACTGGGTTTTTATAGAGAGCAAATTTGTTGAAGGGACTTATGCCAGCAGTATTGAAAATGAAACTAATCCATTGATTCCAAAAACTGATTATTCGCTGAAAAGGTTTACTATTCTTGAAAAGACTGGGTTTGATTACATATTTGCCACTGGCGGGACTGCCGGCTTAATGGCGTGGGTTTTTCAGGACGAATCGGTGGAAGTGGTTCAAAGCAAGGTTAAACTTGTTGATGGCTTTTATGAATCGACAGTTACTGCGGCTCCTTATAATTACCTTAAGGAAAATTATCCTTCCTCCGAATTATTTTCAGAGACCAATTTAGCCGGGCTTGAAGAGGATTTTCAAGGATACATTAAATTTAATGCCCAGACAGAAACCAGCTGCAATAAATCTTTCCAAACATACCTTGATTTTGGTTTTTTTAAATATGAAAAAGGAATTGTTAAGTTTAACGAGCACAGGTTTTTTTTGTTTGAGTTAAGCGGGACTTATTTATTGGAATTGGAATTGAAAAAAGAGAGTGACAAGCGATACTTGGGGATATTATTTGACACTGCATTTAATACAGGGCTTAATATAATGTCTTGCTTTGGTAAAAATCCAAAAGATGCTTTTGATGTTTTGTCTGCCTTGGGGTGGGGGGAAGTAATGCTTTTTTCTTCAAACAGTGAGGAGGTTAAAATTATCGTCAATCATTTCCCCTGGTCAAGGTGGTATAAGGAGATGGATTTTACGATTATTTGCGGTTTTTTGTCGGGTTTGATGACAAAAATTATGGGAAAGAAAATTATTTTCAAAAAATCCGCAGTTGATCTTTCTAAAGGGCATTTAAGTTTATTATTTGGTGGTAAATTTGTTTAGGATTGGACCTGTTGAGAAAAGGATTTACGAACTCAGAAAAGAGGGGCCGCTGATTATTCCCCAATTGGACCCGGATAAGCTGTCTTTAGAGACTCAAATAAAATTATTGGACAAGTTTGGCAAAATTGGGGTGAGGCATATTGCTGTCGGAAGCAGCCTTCAAAACCCCGCACTTACTCAAAATTTAATTGATATTATAATGAAGGATTATGATTTTACATTTACTACTTATATTTCAAACACAGGCAGTTTTTTGCTTAAGGGAAAAGAGGGGAGGTCTGCAATTTACTGGGCAACAGTTTTTAACGCAAATAATTTGTTTTTTATTAAAGATTCGCTTGTAATGGGGGCCGGGCTTATTAATACTTCCCTGCTGGAGCC
>CAZIPK010000053.1:0-2900 GCA_964541135.1 uncultured archaeon
TTTTGTTTATTGAGTATTGTGTAACAATAGCCATTTCGCACATTTCGTCATCGAGCAGGATTACTAAAAGGTTTAATTCAGTGCTTGCTTTTTCTGTTTTTTTTAGCCGCTCAATTTGCCATTGTTTTATGCTTTTTTTGCGGATTTTTATTTTTTCCCCGGTTTTTATTTCAATTGTTTGATGGCTTTTTAGCTCAATTAGTTCTTCTGGTTTTCCTGAAATGATTATCCCGTTTATTCTTAATTCTTCAGCGTATTCCCCAAAATGAGCATCAATTGCTTCAATTTCCACAAAAATTTTTATTCTCTCGGTTTTTTCGCCTTCAGTTTTAGGTTTTATTTTTCTGTCAGCTGTTCCAAATATAATGTCCCCTTTTTCAATTATTTTTTCAAGGTGCCAGAGGTCTTCTTGTATTTGCGGTATGCAGGTTATTTCGTTGTTTTTTTTGTCTATTTTTAGCACTTTCATATACATTTCTTTAGCCAAGAAATAGTTTTAAATTCACTTACTTATACAATTAGCCTGAATGTCGGGAAATAGTAAGGATAATAATAAAAAGGGCAAAAAAGAAGTGCGCATTTCTGAGGCAATTGTTTCTTCTTCAGAAGGGGTTCTTCTCCTTAGGAGGAGCAGGAATAATGATTTGTATGTGGGCAAGTGGCAATTGCCTGGCGGAAAGGTTATGGCTCATGAAACTCCACTTAAAGCAGTTAAGAGGGAGATTTTTGAAGAAACTGGGAATAAGTGCTCCAAGGTGAGTCTTGTTAAGAAAATTTCTTTTGAGGAGGACTTTAAGGGAAAAAAATCAAAAGTAGTGCTTAATGTTTATTCCTGTCAAATTAATGGGAAAGTGGCTTTGAGTGAGGATCACTCAAAAGCAAAGTTCGTGAGAAAATCAAAGATTTCTGATAAAGTATTGACCCCCATTTCAAAGAAAGCTATTTTTGAGGAGTAGAATTATTTTTATTGCATACTTACAATACTCCTTACAGAATAATAATTAGGTTGTATTGTATAAATAGACAGTTTTTTTCGTAATTTTTTTTACGCGTAGTTTCTGCCTGCTTGTTTTTGTTCGTTATCCAATACAGAATCGTGCTTGTTTATTCTGGGCCGTTTTGTGTCTTTATCTTTTCTTACTGTGATGTCAAGATATTTGAGAAGCATGTTCATTCCTTCCTGAACTTCAAAGGGTCCTTGTGCGGTTCCTTTTTTTGCCGGTTCTCCAGTAAACACCATTATTCTGTCACTTAAATAATCAATAAAGTTAATGTCATGATCTATTACCATGGCTGAGCAGTCAAGGAGGTCAATAATGTTTTTTATTGTTTTTCCTACTGCAAGTCTTTGCTCGACATCAAGGTAAGCGCTTGGTTCGTCAAGGAGGTATAAATCGGCTTTTTTGCTTAGGGTTAGCGCGATTGAGACTCTTTGCAGTTCCCCTCCTGAGAGGTTTTTTGCTTTTTTTTCAATTAGTTCTTCAAGCTCTAGGGGTTTTATTATTAATTGTCTTTTTTCGCTTAGTGTTCCTGCTTCAAAGAGTTCTCCCACGGTTTTTTCCCCAGTGTATGAGATGTATTGCGGTTTGTAAGATATTTTTACTGTCTGTAGTAATTCTTCCCCATCATTTTTTATTTCCCCAGCAAGTATTTTCATCAGGGTTGTTTTTCCTATTCCGTTTGGCCCCACAACCCCGATTATTTCATTTTTCTTTATTGAATTTGCCTCGGCTTCTAATTCAAATTCCCCTAGTTTCTTTTTTATTATGGGCCATTCTATTATTTTTTCTCTTCTTCCCTTGCCTTCTCTTTGTTGCGTTGAAAAGAAATTAATTTCATAGTCCCTGAATCGGTAGTTTTCGTCTTTGGAATAGCCATCAAGGTAAATGTTTATTCCTTCACGGGTAGTTTTTATTTGTGAGGTGTATCCGTAAACCCTTGGTTTTCCGTACAGAATGTTTATATAATCCGATAGGTAATCAAGCAGTATTAAATCGTGTTCCACTACAATTACTGATGATTTTTTTGCAAGGCTCCTGATATATTTTGCTACGCGCAGCCTTTCCCGTATGTCAAGAAATGAGCTTGGTTCGTCAAAAAAATATAGTTCGGCGTTTTTCATTCCTGTTGCTGCGATTGCCACTTTTTGGCTTTCTCCTCCTGAGAGGCTGTTGGCTTTTCTGTTTAAGATATTTTGAATGTTTAATTCTTCAGCGGTTTTTTGCAATACTTCTTTTTCGCCGATTTTTAATAGTAGTTCTTCAACAGTGTTTTCAGATTGTATTGTGTCAATGTTTTGTGGCTTTAGTGCCACCCTTACTTTGCCTTCATATAATTCTTTAAAATACTCGCTTGCTTTTTTTCCTCTATAGTAGTTTAATACTTTTTCAGTGCTTGTTTCTTTTTCCCCAAAGTTTGGGATTATTTTTGAGGAGAGTATTTTAAGTAGTGTTGTTTTTCCCGTTCCATTTCTTCCAACTATTCCCAGTACGGAGTTTTTTTGGGGAACCACCAACCCGTGGAGCCTGAAGAGGTTTTTGCCGTAAGAGTAAATTGGTTCATTGAGGTTGAATGAAAGGTTTACTATGCTTATTGCTTTAAAGGGGCATTTGTTTTGGCATATTTCACAGCCAATGCAGAGTTCTTCTGATATTATTGGTTTTTGTTCTGGTTCATGCACAATGCACTTTTTCCCCGTCCGGTTAACTGGGCAGACTTTTTCGCATAAATAGTTACCGCAGTTAGTATAGTTGCATGAATCGTATTCTATTACCGCTATTCTTTTTCGCGAGTCCATAAATTAATTAGTTTAGAAAAGAATTTAAACCAAGCAAAGAAGAGTATTGTTGATTTAAATTAATAGTTAAATTAATTTTTGGCTTTTGAGTTTTTTCAATAAG
>CAZIPK010000053.1:2910-5571 GCA_964541135.1 uncultured archaeon
CCTATTGTTGTTTGGTGGCTTTTTAGCTTGTAATCCTTAAAACAGCTTAGGGTTAGTTTATAGTTTGGTGAAACATATTCTGTTGGGGATGATATTTGGCATCCGTAATTCGCATATTTTTGTGCAAGGGTAGTTGCATTTGCATCAATGCATGCCGCAGTAATTTCTTTTGAGGGGTCTGTGCAGTGGGAAGATATTTGCCTTATGACAACTTCAAAGCTTGAAACTGCTTGGTTTGTCTGGGAGACGAGCTCTTTTTGCGAGTCGCTTTCAATGGTGTAGTTGTTTGTGTTAAGCGCGATGAAGCTTATTACCACAACACATAATAATATTATTATTGCTGCAAATCCTTTCATTTAATCACCATGCAAAAATCTTTTTCGCTAATAAGGCTTGCGGTTTTATTAAAATAAAAAACTTTTTCGCAGTATTTTTCCTTCGATATTGGGCTTACTGCTGGAGGAGTTTTATTGAAATGCAATGTGTTTGATATTTCTGATTGTGTTTTTATCTGCCCATAGTTGTCGCTTACTTGTTTTTGCTCTGTAATGAATGCCGTTGCTCCCAGCATTAATAGCACAGCCCCTATTGCAAGTGTTGCTTCTATTGAAAACATAAATCCCTTCATTTTCCCACCGTTATTATTAATTTTCTTTCAGAAAAAGTGCATGCCCCGCCTTCCATGCAGCTGTTTAAAAGATTTTGGGCGACATTTCCTCCAGTGCATACAAAAACATTGAGTTCAAGTGAAACCGCGTTTGGATCAGTCATTTCTTCATTAAGAATTTCATAAGCCACGGGAGTTTGCAGTATTATGTTTGCTTTGTATCCTTCAAGCCCCAATCTTTTTTTTATTTCCGCTTTTCTTGTATCGGGGTTTGGGTTGATTGCGTTTATTTTTATTGTATTTATTGAATAGGATAAATTTGTGTTTCCTGTGCTACAGCTTGACCAGTTTGAGTTTGCCAAAACTATTGCTGCTGTTTCGGCTTTTTGCTTTAGTATTGCGTAGGAGGTTTGTTGTTTCGAATTGTAAAAATTAAATTCTGCCGCGGCGCTTATTATTCCTATTGCAAGAATCACAAGGATTATTGATATTATTACGTCCACTGCGAATATTTGCGCTTTAGCTTTCATTCGTTATCACCATCAGGCCATTATTGTAAGTTATTATTGTTGTGTTGCCGGTATAAAAATTTGCGGTTGAAGAGTATGTTTTGTCCTCGATATTTATTGAGGCAGTGATTTGGTTGCCATTAATGTTAATGCTTGGGAATTCACTTGTAAGGCTTTTTTGGGGGGTTAAGAATGAAACTTCGCTTAGTTTTGTAGTTATTGTGAATTTTTTGTCTTCAAGTATTTGGGTTGTTGTTATTAGTGCTGCTGTTTTTTGAGTAATTTGGTCCAGTTGTGCTTGGATGTTTACCTTGTTTTGGGTTGTTTCTTGTATTTCTATTACTGCATATAAGGCGGTTAGGATGAATAATGCCACTGTTAGGGCAATTAAAAAGTCAATGGTTAATTGTCCTCTTTTCATGCTAAAATTAATGCTTTTATCCTTTTAATTTTGTGCTTTTTGCTTATTTCAAACAAAATGTTTGATTTCTGGCTATTTTGAGGGTTTTTTTATTCAATTATTGGCCGAATTTTTTTTGATTTGTGGTCAAGAAAAGCCATGTTTTGGATAGTGTAAGGGTAACCAAGGATTATGTTAATTGAGTATTTAAAAAATAGTCTTTTGTCTTCTTCACTTGGAGTGTTTGTTGAGAATGGGTGGGAATGAACGGTGCCTACTATTGTTTCGTCAAACGGGATGTTGTTTTCAAATACTGCTGCTGAGTCCTCGGATGTTTGGGCCGGCAAAAAAACTATTTCGCTTATTATTTTTGTTTTTTTGTTCCCGCCAAGGAAGCAGATGAATTCTTCAGGCAAAAATCCCTCCGCGCTTACACAAAGGTCTTCAAGAAGAGTTTTTTTTATCCGCCACATGGATTAATTTTACTTGGAAGTGTAGAAAAAAGTAGTGGTCTGGAAAAAATTAATGATTTGGGAAAAAGTAATGGTTTGGAAAAAATCAATAGTTCTTTTGTTTGCAGAATTAATGTATTTTTTTTATTGATTTTATTTATTTGAATAATGTTGCAAAGAATTTTTTTTATTTTGTTTTTGCTTTTTGGTTATCTTTTTTGGTCATATTTTTTATTAATTACATTAATGTGTGTTTAGGTTAGTATGAATATGTAAAAGAATAGTACTGGCACTATTAGTGAGCTCATGCACGTGCTTCTCCTTATTTTTGTGCTTATTGCTAAAAGTCCGGTTGTTGTTGAAAAGAATAAAGCAAGCAGCCCAATTGCTCCGTTTAGCAGTATGACTAGTCCTGTCATGAAAATTATTGCAAATATTGTTGCTTTTTTTATTCTGGTTTCAATAAAAAAGCTTGCGGCTTTTTTTGCAATGAATAGAGTTGTCAGCCCTCCTATGCCTGCAGAGGCCAGTAAGATGCTGCTTCCAAGTAAAAGCCAGTTTTCCTGTGGGGTGAGTGTTTTTTCAACCGCAATCATTATTCCGTTTCTTGCTTTTGTTAGTGCAAGGAGGGTTGCAAATGAGAAAAAGAAGTTTGCGGAATTTATTGCGCCAAGCATTGCAAGGTAATTTTTT
>CAZIPK010000053.1:5581-7208 GCA_964541135.1 uncultured archaeon
TTTGGTTTCTAAAAACTTTTATCATTCCTGCCGCGGTGTTGCTTCCTATCCCGGGCATGATTGACACTATTGCTCCCCCAATTATTCCTATGATTGACTCATAAATTGTTTTGGCGCTGATTTCGCAAGTAGGTTGTTGTTTTGGGATAGTGGTTTTTTCTTTTAGAGAATATATTGCCCCTGCAATTCCAAAATATCCTGTGATTAGGGGGAATATTTGGTCTTTGAAATAAAGTCCGTGCATGCTTGAAGAAATAATTACTATTAGAGCAAATATTTTTTTATTTCCCTTTTCGCCGGTAAAAAAAACAATTATCGCAAATATAAGAATAATTGGGGTTATTTGCATTATTTCTTTGGAGTTTTTTAGTAGTATTTCAAAAAACAAAGGTGTTATTATTATCCCCAAAATTGTTGCAATTATTGCCCCAAAAGTTGTTAAGCAGATGGCTTCGTAGGCCTTTCCTTCTAAAAGCATTTTGTGTGCGGGCAGCACGCTTTCAAAGGTTGATTCGCTTGGAGCGCCCATGAAGGTTGATGGGATGAATTCTGTTATTGCTTGGGTTATTCCAAGCGAGAGCATGAATGCAGTTGCTTCAATCCCTAAAAAAGGGCTTGTTGCTATTAGGGCTGAAATGTTGTTTGAGTGCAGCCCTGGTATTAATCCCGCAATGATTCCTGCGATTGATCCAAGGATACACCAGAGGATGATCATTCATATTCCACCACTTTGTGTGCAAGGAGCATTTTGTTTTTTGATTCTTTTTCATTCTCTGCGTACACTATTATTATTTGTTTTTTTTCCAGCGTTGTTGGTTTTGGGTAATAAATGGTGGCTTTGTTTCCGTCATTTAGGACAAAAATAGTTGTGGGGTAGTTTGTGATAACATATTCTACTTGGCCCTTGATAATTCCCTTGGAAATGGTCCCGTTTTTAATTTGGGAAATTGTGGTGTTTGGGTACTCATCTTCATAAAAAATAGCTGTGAAGATAATTCCAGCAATTGTTAATATTGTGCATATTTTTATTATTGTTTTGTCATTCATTTTATTATTTTTTGATTATTGTTTAAAAAAACAGTTGTTGATTTTCGTTGATTGACGCAAAATTTTTTTTTGTTGATTTTGATATTTTTTTGATTATGTTAGTGAATTAATTTTTTAACTAAATGTTTTTTGTATTTCTAAAAATTTAGTATTATTGTGTTTTGAATTTTCTGGTTAATGGCAGTTTGTTAAGGATTATTCTTTTCATGATAATTGTTTTATTGTCACAGTAATGTCTTGAAGGTTGGTTTTTGCTTTTATTTCATCCTCAATGATTGTTGTATTAATATTAATTTTTGGGCTTAGGATTACTTCTATTTCCTGCGGAGAGACTTCGCTTTTTAGGGTGATGCTTTCAATATAAACTTGGATTTCTTGTTCGCTTAATTGTTTTATAAGTTCGGTTCTAGTAATTATTACTGCCATTGTGTCTTGGTGTGTTTCAAGGTATTCTGCCGCAATTAGCGTTGAAAGGCTTATTATTATCAGGGCAATTAAGAGGACTTCAAAACCTGTTTGGCCTTTTTTGTTCATGGTTTTAGCCTCCCTGGGCGTACTTTATCTGGCCAGCTCCTTGCTT
>CAZIPK010000054.1:0-7196 GCA_964541135.1 uncultured archaeon
AATGGAAAAAAAATACAATTAATAATTGAGGATGGCAAATGCGATGCAAAAGAAGCAGTTAGCGCAGCAAATAAATTAATTAATATTGATAAGGTAAAAATAATTCTTGGCGGGCATTGCAGTGTTGAAACAGCTGCTATTGCCCCAGTTTTAAATTCAAACAAAGTTTTTGGCTTGGCGGGGGTAAGCACTGCAACAGGGCTTCTTGATAACTATGAGTACGTTTTTAGAACCTCTCCTCCAAATTTTGACCAAGCAAAAGTAATTGCAAGCACAGCATTTAACAAATATGGTTATAAAAAAGTTGCAATAATTACTGAAAATGCAACATACTCTAAAAGTATTTCAAACGATTTTGAAGAAAACTTTAAAGCACTTGGGGGAGGAATAGTTGGAAAAGAAGAGTTTGCTAGTGGTTCAACTGACCTAAAAACCGAACTTATGAAAATAAATCTAAGTGATGCGGAGGCCATATTTATTTCCCCCCAAAGCCCGACAGAATCGGTAATAATAATGCGCCAAATTAATGAACTTGGAGTAAGTAAAAAAATTTTTGGGAATAGCGTTTTTGTTAATGCCGCAGTAGCAAAAGCAGGAGTGTTTATGCCAAAAGATGCTTTCTCAGCGAATATGGCTGTTAATTTAACAAACCCAAAAATGAAAACTCTTGAAGAAAAATATGCTTCAATTTATGGTGAAATCCCTTATGACACTTTTTTTGTAAGCGCAGCATATGATGGAGTGTATATGGTAAAAGATGCAATAGAAGATTGCAAAGGCGATGATTCACAATGTATAAAAGAATGGTTTTATAATGTAAAAAATTGGGAAGGGGCAAGCGCAACATTCAATTTTAACAAAAATGGCGATCCAATATTAAGCAATTGGAAAGAAATACATTTAATTGACGGCAAGATATTTTTTGTTGATTGACTTATTGGTTATCTCAATATTGTCTTAACATTAATAAACATCATTGCAGTAATTCTAATATGATTTCAATTAAAGATTTGAAGTCAGGTTATGCTGGGGCAGAAATACTCCACGGAGTTGACTTGGAATTAAAGGTTGGGGAAATACTTGCAATAATTGGGCCAAATGGGAGCGGCAAATCAACACTGCTAAAAAGCATTTTTAATTTGTGCGATATTTATTCAGGAAACATTTTGTTTAAAGAAAAAAACATTACAAACCTCCCCACACATGAATTAATACAAGAAGGAATAAGCTATGTTCCCCAAGGCCGGCAAATATTCTCCGAAATGACGGTAAAAGAGAACCTAGAAATGGGGGCTTATATTATGAAAGACAAAGAAGTTATTCAAAGAAACTTAATTGATGTGTTTGAAAAATTCCCTTTCCTGAAAGGAAAACAAAAAGAATACGGTTTTACTCTTTCAGGTGGGCAGCAGCAAATGCTATCAATTGCAAGAGCATTAGTTCAAGACCCAGAATTAATGCTTTTAGATGAACCATCACTTGGTTTATCCCCCAAATCAATGAAAGAAGTGTTCCAAAAAGTAAAAGAAATAAACAAAGAAGATGTTACAGTAGTTATAGTGGAGCAAAACGCAAAACAAGCCGCAGAAATAGCTGATAAAATTCTTGTTTTAGAACAAGGAAGAGTAGCACTACAAGGCGGAAAAGAACTACTCAAAAGCAATAAGTTAAAATCAATATACTTCGGCGGAGAATAAATTATTTTACAAATTCAAGCATCTTTATGATGTTTATAGATGACTTCTGATTTAGTAGAGCTCTTCCAGGATAAATTAAAGTTATCTTTGTAATTCTCTGCAAGCCCCTTGTCAATAATTCTTATTACAAACGGGTGCTCTTTATCCCAAAAAATTATTGCAACACGGTCAGAATAAATCCACGTAGAATGCAGAGATTCTCTTGTTGATTCATCAAACCTGATTTGAGTGTGCTGCATTTTTAAAAAATCCTTAGCCCTTTTTAATCCAAGCGGGGATTTTACAAAAATTGCTTTTAGAAAAATCTTTTCTTTTTGCCGCTGGCTCTCAAAATGCTTTGCAATTGTTCCGACGATTTCAATACTGCTTCTTTGAGTTCCAAAAACAAACCACTCGCTTTTTTGCTTTATCACATCATCCATCAGAGTTTTTATTCCCTCTTTGCCTTCAAGAATTTCCACAATTGGTTTTTTTGTCCTTGGCTTGTATAGATTATTAAGCGCAGGAAGCAAAATTCTTGCAAGAGCTTCTTTTTCTCTAATCATTGAAACTATTTTTTCTGGGGGCGCGGCACGGTAATAACGCAAATTATTTTTAACTATATAACTAGCCAAGCCCTTACTTGACAGGCTTTCAAGAACAGAGTAAACAAGGCTTCGGTTTATCTGGGTTCTTTTTGACACTTCCGAAACAAGGGTTTCTTCTAAGTTAAGTAAAGCAAGGTATGCTTTTGACTCCTTCTCAGTCAATCCAAGTTTTTGCAAATCCAGGGCATTCATTAAATGATTACTTAAAGAAAGTTTTTTTAATTGTTGTTAAAAAAAAACAACAAAAGTATTTATTTGGCCTGTTTTGGAGATTATCTAGTGGTGTTTAGTGAATAAAAAAGTCTTTTTGAATGGATTCTTAGTGCTCTTTGTATTATTGTTAGTTGCGTTAGTTTGTTTCATGATATTTAGCTCAAGTCAAAGTAGCTTATTTTCATATTATGGGAATGAAATTAATGCTGACCAAAAAGTCGTAAAAGTGGGGGTGATTTTGCCGCTTACTGGAACAAGTGCTGACGGGGGAAAGTATGTTAAAGAAGGTTTGCTCTTGGCTTTAAAAAAAATAAACACGAACCCCAAAAATAAGCGGATTGAATTGTATTTTGAAGATTCTCAATACAAACCGGAATTAGCAGTTACTGCCGCAAAAAAGCTGATTAATGCTGAAAGAATTAATTTTATTATCGGGCCATATGGGTCTTCAGAAGTTTTGGCAGTAGCGCCAGTTTCAGAAAACAGCAAAGTAATATTGATGGTTTTTGCAAGTTCTTCTGATATTTCAAATGCAGGGGATTATGTTTTTAGAACTGCGGCAAGCACTCAATTAGAAACAAAATTTTTTTCAAAATACTTAATTGGAGTAACCGGCGGGCAGGAAATAAGCATAATTGCATTTAACACAGCATTAGGCACCTCATATGTCAAGGATTTTTCTTCAAATTACATAAACCTTGGAGGGAGGATAAATAACGTCCAATTCTTTGGCTCACAAGAAACTGATTTTTCAACACATTTATTAAATTTAAAAAAATCAAAATACATCCTTATTATTGCTAACAGAAAACAATCTGGGCTAATAATGAAACAAGCAAAAGAACTTGGGATGAATAACATTTTCTTTTCATCCTCTTTTGTAGAAGGTCAAGAATTTTTAGACACTGCAAAAGAAGCTGGCGAAGGGCTCATTTACCCTTACCCATTTGACGATGACTCAAATGACCCAACACAAAAATCATTTCAAGAAGAATATTTTAGCGAGTATGGAAGAAAATCAGAAATGTTTGCATCAGAAGCTTATGATGGGTTAATGATTTTAAATAATTGCTTTAATAGAGCCGGAGTTGAAGTGGATGCTGTAAAGGACTGCGTATACCAAACCCAAAACTATTTTGGTGCAAGCGGAACAATAGGCTTTGATTCAAATGGGGATGTATCAAAAAATTTCATAATAAAAACAGTCAAAAATGGAAGGTTTGTCAAATCAAAGTTAAACTGACAAATTTTTTCAAAAATATTATTTTCATTCAAGCAGCAGCAGAGCCATCATTATTAGTATTCCAATTATTATGAAAACAAATTGCAGCAGAGCCTCTTTTTTTGAAAACCTCTTGTGGAGTTCCGGAAGCAAGTCAGTTCCGGCCAAGTACAAAAAGCCGCCTACAGTAAATGCAATCAAGAAAGGAGTGAATTCACTGAATTGTATTATTAATAAAGCAACCCCTGCCCCAAGAAAAGCAGTTAGGGAAATAAAAAAGTTAAATGCCAAGGCTTTTTTTTGTGAAAAACCGCTTTTTAATAAAACCCCAAAATCCGCGATTTCCTGCGGTACTTCGTGAAGCAAAATGGCTATTGCTGTTGCAATTCCAAGCGCAGGGCTTACAATAAAAGCGCCTGCAAGAATCAGGCCATCAATAAAGTTATGCAATGCGTCCCCCGCAAGTGCAACATACCCAAAAGAGGGAGTTTCACACACCTTGTTGTGTTCCACATGGTGGCAGTGATGCCAATGAATAATTTTTTCCAGCACAAAAAAACAAAGAATTCCAATTAAAATTGTTATTGAAATAGGGAGGCTAAAACCATTTTCCCCAAGCTGGGGAAGCAAGTGAATAAAAACATCCCCCAAAAGTGCGCCTACTGCAAAAGCAACCATTAATTCTAAAAATTGTTCAAGTTTTTTGTGGTTAATGCTTAAAGTGAAGACGCCTATCAAAGAAACAAGCGAAATAATCAATAGTGATAAAAATAATTCAAAAAGCATTCAACCCACCAATAGTAATTTCAAATTTATTTGGCTTCTAATATATTCAATTTTAAGATAATCCTGCCAATTGATTGATAAAAATTAACTAAAAGTTAATAATTTTAAGCCTATTTGTTAATAACTTTTATTAATTTAAGGCTAAAAGTTAATAATATGGCAAATTTATTTAAGGTTGTTTAAAAAAGCCAATGCGCTTAAGTAATTGTTAAAATTTGATGGGGCGATTATGATGGCTGAAATTGTTAGCGTTTCCCTCCAAAAAGATTCATTAGTTGAGATTGAAAAGCTTCAAAAAGAACTTGAATTAAAGGGGCGAAGCGAATTAATACGCTTAGCTATAAGCGCCCTTTTAAGGGAAACTAATGAGAACTTAAAACTAAAAGGCAATATAAATGCACTTCTAATAGTGACGCATAAGCACCATGATGGAATTGTAAAAATAATACACTCAAACGAAGAATTGGTTTTAACACACATGCACCAGCACGTGGAAGAAAAATGCGTTGAAATCTTCCTCCTCAAAGGTAGCGCAGAAGAAATCCTTTCCCTGCACAAAAAACTATTGAAAAACAAGAATGTTTTGGGGGTAAAACTTGTTTTGGTTTAAATTATTGGTGTTTGGCTAAATTCTGATTGAGAATATCATCCAAGTTTTAAAATCAGGCATATTATTATTTGGTTCGATGCAAGGATTTATATTTTATAAATACGCAATATTTGTGTTTTGTAATTTTGCATAAAAATACAGAAAAACAAAAAATTAAGGCAGTTATTTTAGTTTGAATTGATTTGATTTGGATTGAATTGGCATAAAATTTATTTGATGTGTTCATTATGGCAAAAATTATTTTACCAAAACATAAACTCGGTTGGAGTGTATCTGCTGGCGAAGCAGTAAAAAAAGCCCGCAACAGCAGAAAATTAAAGGAGAGAGCGAAGGTTTGGAAAAAAATTGCTGGTGAAGAATTTGAGAATAGGTGGAAAGCCACAAAAGAAGAATTTACCTCAGGAATATTTAATCCCTTAAGAGTGATTCTCTGGCCTGCAAAATCAACTTTTGCAATAATTGGTTTTGTTACAGTTACCTGGTCAAGAATATACAAAGCAAGAAAAAGTTCAAAAGCAATTAAAGAAGCCGCTTTAAAGAACTTGACCGCGGTGCTTGTGCAGGAAATGATTAATGATCCCGAGTACTGCAAAGGCATAAAAAAATTTATTGAACAAAAAAAAGCTGTTTGGCTAAGCGTTGATAAAAAAGGCAGGGTTATTTTAAGCAAAAAGAAAAGCAAGGAAGGAATAAATGTTGCTGACATAGTAGAATCAGTCAAACCGTCAAAACCCGGCAAGAAAGACTGGTCAAAAATTGAGGCAACAACCCGTGCGGGAAATATTTTCCCAAAAGGGCGCGTTTATTTAAGTGAAAAAGGAAGCAACCTTGAAGTGTATGTTCCTGCCCGAAAAAAAGTCGAGCTTGTTTTGGCAAAAGATATTAAGAGAGTGAGTTTAATAGACAACCCCGCAACTCCGGATAAAAAGAAGTTAGTGCTAGTAACAAACTCTGGGGGGGCAAGCATTTTTATTAAAAACACAGGAAGCAAAAAGAATTTATGAGGCAATAAAGAAAAGATAATGGAATTTCTTTAGCGTTATTAAGTCAAATATTTTGTAAAGTAACCGGTTTTTTTTAAGTTTGATGAATTATTCTCTTTAAATAACTTATTTTTTTATCAAAAAATAATTTTTATATTAAAAGTTTTCCGAATTTAATACTTCCATATAACCTAAAGAGTTTTGCGCAAACTGCGTAAGTGGTCCCGCCAATAATTATCGCCAAGATGTGTAAAGGCGTTTTTGGTTCAATTAATATAGCGCCTGTGGGGCTTGAGAGATTAAACCCCTTTTTCCCAGCCATCCATTGTCCAGTAGCTTTTTTAAAATCTTTTCTGAAAGGAATCCAAAAACCATATTTTATTCCCAAAAAATCAATTGTTCTGACTGGGTGCAATTTGTAAAGCAAAGGATCAAAGCGCTGCAATTTAAGCCGATTTAAAGCATATTTAAGAACTGATTTAATCCCCGGTTTGATTTTGTGTTCATGCTTTACATTTGAAATATACCCAAAGAAACTTTTGTATCCCTTATCCCAAATTCTAAATGCTAAATCCGTATCATCACGCATTACTGCCCCCTTTTGATTAAATGTGTCTGTAAACCCTCCAGAATCATCAACTGCTTTTTTTAAGTAAGCTGTGCAAGTTCCGCCAGTTATGTCATAAGTAGAAACAAAACCGTAAGACTTGTTTTCATCAAATTTTTTCATGACTTTTTTTAACCAGTCTTTTGGCAATATGCAATCAGAACCTATTCTAACAAAATAAGGGTGCCTTGTCTTTTCTAAAGCAATTCTCCTTAAAGTAACTGGTCCTAGGCGGTCATAATGAAAAAAGCGAATTTTATTTTTTAAAAGCATTAAGTATTCGGGTATTCGTTTATCTGTTGATTCATCCATTACAATAATTTCATAATCTTTTTTTGGATAATCTAATACAAATAATGCCGTGAGGCATTCTTTAATATTTTCAAATTCATTAAATGAAGACACAATAATGCTTACTTTTTTCATAATTACTTTAGCTAGTAATAAATATAAAAACTTATTTTTGGGATTGCAGATCCAAATAGATGATT
>CAZIPK010000055.1:0-7072 GCA_964541135.1 uncultured archaeon
ATTGTAAAAAGTAAATGCAAAAAGATTTTATTTGAATAAATAGTTTTGCCTAACAATTATCTGCCAAAAACTTCCTTTCTTTTTAATATTTTTCTATAAGCATTAGCAAAACGGTGCGCTTCATCCCTAATTGCCTGCAATAACTGCAAACCCTTATGCTTTTTATCAAGTCTGATTGCTTCACTTTTATTTGTAAGGTAAATCTCTTCAAATTGCTTCGCAAGAGAAATAATAGGAATATTTAGTTTAAGTTCCTTAAGCACCTTAATTGCAACTCCTAACTGAGTTGGTCCCCCGTCAATTACAATCAAATCGGGTTTTCTTAACTTATCATTAATTACTCTGGTGTATCTGCGTTTCACTACCTCCCGCATTGCCCACAAATCATCACTTGAAGTTGGCGCCCTAATTCTGAACCGGCGGTAATTTGACTTATCACTAAAGCCATCAACAAAAGTAACCATTGAAGCAACTGTGTTTGTTCCGCTTAAGTGGGAAATATCAAAACACTCAATAACTCTAGGGGCTTTCTCCAATCCCAAAACTTTTTGTAACTCCAAAGTACGCTCACTTCCAGCAAAAAAAGTCGCAGTAATATTTTTCTTTACAAAATCAAGCAGTTCTTTCTTATCCCCTGTTTTTGGAACCAAAATGCTGATTTTATGCCCAGCTTTTTTTGACAAAAAATCTTCAACCAAATCAGGTCCTTCAAATTCTTCTGGAACAAGTATCTCGCTTGGAATTTTAACCGAATCATAAAACTGCATTAAAAAATCCCCCAAAAAGCCCTCATAATAATCAAAAACAAATTCCTGCCTATCCTCCACCACCCCCTTCCTCACATTAAACACTAAAAGATATAATTCGCCACCAACTACTGAATAATTAATTGCATTAGAATCAATAGTTTTAGTAAATTCCATTACTTGCTTTTCTTTTAATGTTTTAAGGGCCTCTATTTGATTCCTTAAAGTCAAGGCATACTCATAATTAAGAATTTGGGTGTTCTTCTTCATTTCTCTTTCAAGCTCGCTAATTAATTCATCCACATTCCCTTTGATTATTTTTCTTATTTTAGCTACGCGCGCCAAGTAATCCTCTTTATTTTCAAGCATTAACTTCCTTAACTGAGGGGAAGGCTTTTTGTACAAAATCTTAAAGTGCCTTGTAATTGTATCCATTATAACTTTTCTAATTGCCCCGCTGGTAAAAGGCCCAAAATACTCTCCCCCTTTGTCCCTAATCCTTGCAACTTCAAGTATTGGAAGTTCATCTTCGCTTAAACGCAAATAAGCATACCTCCTTGAGTCCTTTAAATCAAGGTTAAACTTCGGAGAATGAAGTTTTATTAAATTATTTTCAAGCAACAGAGCTTCAGCTTCGGTTTTGGTTACAATAAAATCAATATTTTTAATTAACGAAACAAGCAAAGCAGTTTTAGCATCATGATCCCTTTTTTGAAAATAACTTGCCACACGCTTTTTTAAATTCTTGGCTTTGCCCACATATAAAATTTTTCTATTCTCATCCTTAAACAAGTAACAACCGCTAGAATTAGGCAAAGAATTAACTTCAATAACAGAAATCATACAAAAGGAACTGGATAAAATAAATTAAAAGGGTTTGGGGTTAGGCAAACCAACTAATGTGACACAAAACTGTTTTAGTGTTATTTCAAAAAATGCACATTAATTAACCACTTTGTGCATCATATTAGCATGCTCCAAAAGGGTTCAATTGTTAAGAAATGGAAAAGAAAAGCATTACCTGGAGGCATAAATGCCAAATTAAGGGCACGACTTAGATCACTTCAGGCAGAAAAACTTAGAAGACAAAAAAAACCTAAATTGTCAAAAAGAGCTGCGTTTCAAAAGACCACCCATGGGGAGACAGCTGGACAGGCTTTTATTCGGCTAGAAACTAATCCAAAGCACAGGTTAATGACAGCAGAAGAAAAAAATTTGGCAATCGGGACTGCGGGGGTAAATCGAATAATTAATGCAAGCGGAGTTTCATTATCACGACAACAAGCAAAACAAGTGCTTGGCCCCGCTGGAATAATAATGGAACATTTTGCCAAAAGAGTGCCAGACCCGCGAAAATTATGGGAGTACTTTCCCAGCCACCGCCCATGGAAAAAATTTAGGATAAGAGGGAAAGAAACTCCAGTTTATATCGAAAAATTTTCAATCCCTGATCAATACGCTAAAAGAAGGCCTGACAGAGTAGTGCAAATCATTAACGAAAAACTTGATGGCGTCCCATTCATCCCACCAGCTCCAGGGGAAATTGTGGATGGAAACTTAACGGTACTTAGCAGAATGACTGGTGAATTCAATTCCAAAGTAACCCAGAGATACAAAGTCCTTGGATGGATATTATTTGAAAGCTTTGTACAAGGGCGTGGATCATCACACCACTTACAAACCTACTTGCAAAAATTCCAGCCAAAAAAATTAAAAAAATAATATAATAAAGAAAAGCCCTTTTAAACTAAATTTTACTTTCTGATTTTTTGGTCACTTTCCCAACATTTGTGCTAAATACTTCCCAGTATAACTTTTAGGGTTTTTTGCAACACTTTCAGGAGTTCCTTGTGCAATTATTTCCCCTCCTCCTTCCCCGCCTTCAGGGCCTAAATCAATTATGTGATCCGCGCACTTAATTACTTCCAAATTATGTTCTATAACAACAACCGTATTCCCCTTATCCACCAAAACTTGCAACACATCAAGGAGTTTTTTAATATCGTGAAAATGCAAACCAGTAGTAGGTTCGTCCAACAAATAGAGTGTGCTTCCTGTGGCTCTTTTTGCTAGTTCCTTAGTTAACTTAATCCTTTGTGCTTCCCCGCCTGATAATGTTGTTGCACTCTGGCCTAACTTAATATAACCCAATCCAACTGAATTAAGCACCCCAAGTTTTGTCCTAATTGCAGGAATTGATTCAAAGAGTTTAGTAGCCTCTTCCACGCTTAAATTCAGCACATCAGAAATATTTTTTCCATTATAAGTAACCGCTAAGGTTTCCTCATTATACCTTTTTCCCTTGCACTCCTCGCACTCAACATAAACATCCGGCAAAAAATTCATCTCAATTTTAATCGTTCCATCCCCCATGCACTTCTCGCACCTGCCCCCAGGAACATTAAAAGAAAATCTTCCAGGCCCATAGCCACGCATCTTGGCTTCCTTGGTCATTGCAAACAAATTTCTAACCTCGTCAAAAACCTTAATGTAAGTAGCTGGATTGCTCCTAGGAGTTCTACCAATTGGGCTTTGATCAATTACTACTACTTTGTCAATTTTTCCGTCAACTATTATATCCTTGTGTTTTCCAGGACTAATTTTTGATTCGCTTAAACCCAGTTTCTTAATTAACCCCTTGTTTATTATTTCTTCAAGCAAAGTTGATTTTCCAGAACCGCTCACCCCAGTCAAGCAATTAAACACCCCAAGTGGAAGCGAAACATCAATATTTTTCAAATTATTCTCCGCGCAAGAAATAAATTTAATTTCCCCATTTGGTTTTCTTCTCTTATTTGGAACACTAATCTCAACTTTCCCAGACAAGTACTGCCCAGTTAATGACTCCTTATTTTTTGCAATCTCTTCTGGCGTTCCAATTGCAACAACCCTTCCTCCATGCACTCCTGCCCCAGGACCCATGTCAACCACATAATCCGCTTTTCTAATAGTATCCTCATCATGTTCCACCACAATCAATGTGTTTCCAATATCACGCAATTTGTGCAATGTTTCAATTAATTTATTATTATCCCTTTGGTGCAACCCAATTGAAGGCTCGTCAAGAATATACAAAACCCCCATTAAATTAGAACCAATTTGAGTAGCAAGCCTTATTCTTTGGGCTTCGCCTCCTGAAAGAGTGCCGGCAGTTCTTGATAAGGTCAAGTAACTTAACCCAACATCATTAAGGAACTTTAACCTGGAATTAATTTCTTTTAAGATAAGCTTCGCGATATCCATTTCTTTTTTTGTTAACTCAATTTCCCCAAAAAACTTTATCGCCCTTTCCACAGGCATGTCAGTAATATCAATAATTGATTTGTCTTTTACCTTTACTGCCAATATTTTGTCCTTTAATCTTTTTCCTCTGCATACAGGGCACTCGCTTGAACGCATGAATTTTGAAAGCTCTTCTTTTCGCCACTCCGATTCAGTCTGCTTATACAATCTGTCAGATTGCGGAACTAAACCTTCCCATCCTTCTTCAAAATTCATTGTCGCCCCATTACTCCACTTGCCATGAATTGGTGTTGGATCCCCAAACATTAAAACATCAAACTGCTTTTTTGAAAACTTCTCAATTGGAGTGAATAAATCAAACCCATGCTTCTTTCCCACCGCATCAAGTTGCTGGCTCCTCCAAGACAAATCCATTTTTCCATAAATATCAATTGCCCCATCAATAATACTCTTACTCTTGTCAGGAATAATTAAATCCGGATCAAACTCTATCTTTACCCCTAAGCCCTTGCACTCCTCGCACGCCCCAAAAGGAGAATTAAACGAAAACATTCTTGGCTCGAGCTCTTCAAAAGACAAGCCGCAAACCGGGCAAGTTAGTGCAGAGGAAAATAAGTGCTCTTTTTCTTTTGAATCAAGGATAATTAATTTTCCACCCCCCCGCTTTAATGCATTCTCCACCGCTTCAACAAGCCTTGACTTCTCTTTAACACTAACCCTGTCCACCACGGCCTCAATGTCATGCATCTGCCATCGTCCAAGATTAATTTTCTCATCCGTCCTAATAACTTTTTTATCCACCCTAACCCTGGAAAAACCTTCCTTCCCTAAATCAATTACTAATTGTTCATGCGTTCCTTTCTTTTGGCTAATAATTGGAGCAAGGATTGTTAATTCTCCTTTAAAATTCTCCATTACTTTTTTTGCTATTTGCTGGGGAGTTTGGGACTCAATTCTTACACCATGATTTGGACAATGAGGCACCCCAACTCTTGCAAATAACAACCTTAAATAATCATAAATCTCAGTAACCGTACCCACAGTGGAACGCGGATTATTTGAAGTTGATTTTTGTTCAATCGAAATGGCTGGTGATAGCCCTTCAATAGAATCCACATCAGGCTTGCTCATTAAACCTAAGAATTGCCTAGCATAAGCGCTTAGTGACTCGACATACCTTCTTTGCCCCTCAGCATAAATAGTATCAAAAGCCAGGGTGGATTTACCCGAACCAGACAACCCAGTAATAACTATGAATTTATCCCTAGGAAGCGAAATAGTGACATTCTTCAAGTTATGCTCCCGCGCCCCACGAACAATAATTTCATTCATACAAAAGTAATCCCTCAAGAAAAGCTTAATAAATTCTTGCAAAGAAGAATGCCGGCCAATAAAAATACTAAAAAACACTTCGAAGAAATGTGGAAAAAGTCAGAGGAATAAATTTAAACCATTTGATGTTGATTTTATTATGCGCCCAAAATTTAGGTTTAGACCAAAGCCGCATGGCCAGCCAAAAATTAATTTTGTTGAAGTTAGGGAAGGGGAAATGTTTTTTATAAAAAGAGTTGGTGGGAGATTTGGAGTCTTTGCTTACCATCCAGGAAATAAAGCTTGGACAGAAAAAGTTTTGGAAATTGGTAATGGGGATAAATTCCTAAAAGCCTTAGCTAGTTGCGCAAGCTTCATCGCCGCAGAACAAACACCAAATGGCCCACTAATTGCAATAGGGCACGTATCAAAACCAGCAAAATTACCGCATGAAAAAGAAAGAATTATTAGAGAAACTGAAACAAGAACCATTGAAGATTTAAAAAGAATTGCTGCAGAAACAGCAAGAAGAACTGGCGCTAAATTAGTAGATTATGACTATGAACACCTCTTGCACATGGCTAAGGAAACTGTTAGAAATCCAATAATCTTTGCTGATGATGCTGCAAACATTATAAGAAGCCATTTCAATAACCCCCAAATTGTTATTGCGGGAGGAACACAACACTACCCACAAGTCCCAGCATCACTTGAAAGAGAATTAAGAGCAAAAATGATTAATAATATCCTTAAGCACCAATTAGCAACACACGAAGGCACGAATTACCTAAGTATAACCCCACTAAAAGGCGGCCAAATAGACCTAAATATTGCCGGACTGCATTTTTTCATGAAACAAGAAGATTATTTTAAAATACTTGCTCAAGAAAGGCATGCAATGAAGAGAGAATTACTAACCGATAAATATTAAACAAACTAATTTATTTTAATCCAAAAAAGCCATTGCATTAATTTTAATAAATATGATTCAAAATCACTATAAGTTGGATTAACCAAGCAAAAGCCACTGCTTTTGCGGTGCGACGCAAAACTGTTGTTTTGCTACGCCGGCAATTTACTTCCGAAGTGTTTATAAAACTCCAACGCGAAGAAGTAATTGTGATGTTTTATGGCTGAATTAGTAATGTATATTTCGGACAATCTTAAGCGGGAAATGGATTACATGCACGGAGTGGATTGGGAGAGAATAATGCACGAAGCGGTTTGGAAAAAGCTTTCCGAATCAAAGAAAAACAACAAAAATCCCCAAAAGCAACACAATTGGTAAAATTATTACTATCCTGCTTAAGATTTTTGGCTTTAACAAAAGCCCCTAATTTTTTATTTTTTTATTTTTAATTTTTATGCAACTTGTTCTTTAACTTTTTATTACTTAAATTTTAACTTAATTAGCTTTAGGTCAATAATATTTTACAACAAAGCTAATCACTGGCTTCTGTCGCAAATACCATCATTTGTTTCATCAACATACTGCCCGCAAACCCCAGGATAAGGATCATTAGTCAAGCCCCTTGGACAGGTACCGGAATATTTGTTCTCAAGTTCAGCACTACTTGCTGGTGAAGGATTTAATGAATCACTTGAATTATCCTCTACTTGCCCCCCTTCATTAGACAACAAATTATTTTCAACCCCAACTCCATTATTTATGGAAGAATTTTCTGGGCTCTGGCTAGTACAGCCAAAAAACAGGGAAAAAAACAAAACAAGAAGCGCTAAAATAACTATTGCTCGCATTTTTTACCACCTTT
>CAZIPK010000056.1:0-6911 GCA_964541135.1 uncultured archaeon
TCTTTCTCCCGCCTTTTCCGGATAATTTTCCCTTAACTACAAGTTCTACTCCTTGCGCTCCTGCATCAATTACATCTTTTACCAATCTGTACGCTATGCTTCTCCAGGAGAATTCCCTTTGAATCATTGCAGCCATTCTTTCTGCGAGTATTTTTGCGTTTAAATTCGGATTTTTTATTTCCTGTATTTCTATCTGCGGATTGTCTATTTTATATTTTTTCCCTATTACTTCTGTTAACTGCTTTATTGTTGATCCTCCTTTTCCTATTGCAAGCCCTGGCTTTGCAACGCAGAGGACTATCCTTGTAACTAGAGGGGTTTTTATTATTTCAAGGTGTGAGAACCCTGCCCTATCAAGTTTTTTTGAGAGGTACTCCTCAAGTTCAAGCTTGTTGAATCCTTTTTGTATAAATGTTCGCTCAATCATTCTTCACACCTGTTAAAATTAAATAAAACCCTTTTATTTTACTTCTTGAACTATTACTTCAATGTTTGTTGCATTCCTTCTCCTTGCTTTTCCTGAAATTTTTCCTTTTGACTGGTAACTGTAACGATTCATCCCCATTACTGCAAATGCGTGTACTATCAATAATTTTTCTGCATCAAGCCCTTTAAAATCTGCATTTGATTTTGCAAGATTCAAAAGCTTAATGAATTCTGTTGCTGTTTTCTCTGGGTATCTTCCTGCTTTCTCCCCTTTTTTTGCCTCTCCTTTTCTGTGTCCTACTCTTCGGTGGTATTTTTTTAAAGGCAAGTATTCCTCGTGGGCAATTATTTTTTCCAGCCACTCAATTGCATTACTGACAGGCTTTGTTTTTACCTGGTTGCATATTTCGGTGGCGTATTTTACCGAGATTGGTGAGTTTGAAATCAATGCTTTTGCTGTTTTCTCTTTGTCCCTGACTGTTGCTTGATAATTATTGTTTGGCATTTTTCTTCACCTTTAATCTCATTTTCCACATTAAACTAAATATTTCTTTCTTCTTCATTCTTCTCGCATTTTTTTATTTATTCTGCCTGCCTTTAACTTTCTCCTTCTCCCTACTTTTATTTTCCTCATTCTTTTTGCTTTTAACTTCCTGTTTTCATCCTCTTGCCGTTACTGCAGTCGAGCTTTTTGTAGCCCCTATTCCTGCTTTTCCGTGCATTAATCTTTTTCTTGTCAAAACAAATTCCCCCAAATACTGACCCAGCATCTTTTGGGTTATGTCTATTGTTTCAAATTCTTTTCCCTTGTGAACCGCAAATTTTATTCCAACCATCGCTGGTATTACTACTAAATCTCTCCTGTGTGTTTTAATCGGCTTGGCTTTTGGATTCTTTTTGTACGCCTCGATTTTTTTAAGTATTTTTTTATCAAAACCGTTATTTAGTAATGCCCTTCTTGTCCTTGAAGTGCATAACTTTGCAAACTCTTGCACGCTTAGTTCAAGAAGTTCTTTTGTTGTTTTTCCCCTAAATTTTAACTGTTTTGTGGTTTCAATCATAAAAAACACCTATTAAAAAAAACTTTTGCCATAAAAGGCAATTTTAGTTTTTCTTTATCCTCCCTGTTCTTCTTGATGCAACTGCCCCTACTTTTCTTCCGGGTGGAGCGTTTCTTGATGTGCTTTTTGATTTTCCAGGGTGGTGACTTGCCCCCCCAAATGGATGATCAACTGCATTCATCTTTACTCCCCTTACTCTTGGGTACATTTTTCTCTTTGCCTTCATTAAATGAAACATATTTCCTGCCTTAACAAGAGGTTTTTCCGTTCTTCCTCCGCATGAAATATTTCCAACCGTTGCTCTTACGTCAAGCGGCAAATTTATCATGCTTCCTGAAGGCATTTTTATTGTTGCTTTCTTGCTGTCTTTTGCCATTAATAATGCATAACTCCCAGCGGTTTTTACAAGTGTTCCCCCATCTTTGGATATTTTTTCAATGTTAAAAACCGGGCAACCTTCTGGAAGGTCTTCTAAATATAATACATTTCCAAGTTCTACTGCTGCTCCTTTTCCTTGCTGAATTTTTTGACCGAAGTGAATCCCTTCTGCGGCAGGAACGCATTCTTTTTCCCCATTAACAAAAGTTATTTCTGCAAGTATTGCATTTCTTCCGTTTTCCTTTATCAAGTCCGTTACTTCCCCTTTGATTAATTCTTCTTTTTGATTGAGGTATTTTGCAGTAATTCCTTTCAGCTTCGCCTTGAATGTGTGCGAGCCTTTTCCTGACCTTTGTGATATTAACCGCTTACCCATAAAACTCAAATCCAAAACATTTCACTTATTTTCCACACCATAAAAACTTTCCACACTACAAAATTTCTTCTCCATTGCCTTCCTTGCTTAAAATCTCTTATTCACAATTTTCAGTAAAATCGATTTTACAATACCCCTAATTTTGTAGCAAGTTCACTTGCCTTATTTTTCTTGTCAAGCTTTACTATCGCTTTCTTTCTCCCTTTCATATCCTTTAACACGTTAACCTTATCAACTTTAACTCCATACGCTTGTTGCAATACTTTTTTGATTTCCTTTTTATCAGTGTTTTGGTTTACGATAAATGTTATTTTGTTTTCTGATTCAATCATATTAACCGCTTTTTCTGTAACTAACGGATATAATATTACTTCTAAATCGTGTAGTGTTGCAGTTTCCTTTAATGCTTGGGCGTGCTTTGTTTTTTCTTCTTTCTTTGCCGTCGGCACTTTCTTTTCATCATCCTTGTGCAGTTCTATTTCCGCCTGCTTCCTTTCTTTTTCCGTCAGCTTTACCATCTTAAATCACTAAAATTAATTTTTTCCTTTCTTTTTCTCACTCTTAACTGCTTTTGCAGTTGAAGAATTTTGTACGCTTGATTTTTTTTCTTCGTTTTGTTTTTTTTCTTTGCCCAGTTCTTCTATTGCCCCTTTTGTCCAGACAACAAGTCTTCCCGCTTCTGCTCCCGGAGCGAGCAAATCAACATTTAACGAATTCACCGTAACAGCATCAACTCCAACAAGATTTCTTGTTGCTTTTAATATTGGCGAATTTTTGCCACAAACTATCAAAACACTTTTCTTTTCTTTCCAAACTCTTCCCCTAGATTTTCCTCTTCCTGCTCTTTTTCGCACCTTATTTTTTGCATTTTCTAAATCTTTCCCAACACCTATTTTTTGGAGGGTCTCTTTTGCGTTTTTTGTTTTCTGTATTGATTCCAGCCCATCTTCAACAATTATCGGCAGTTCTTTTTCAACTATAAATCTCCTAATAACAAGTTCTTTTCTTGCTGTTGCTGCTATTGCGCTTTCTAGCGCTAGTTTTCTTTCTTTTTTATTGATTTTTTCTTTTGTTCTTTCCCATGCTTTTAATGGGTGTGCTGCAATTCCCCCTACTGAGTGAGGCACGTATGCTACTCTTCCATAAAGTAACGCTCTTCGGTTTTTTAGTCTTGGGAGTCTTGCATGTTCTACATTTATTGTTCTCCTGTGCGCAGGCACTCCTCTATAACCCATATAAGTTGAAGTGTTTTTCTTTCCTGCCCTTGGGTCGGCCCCTTTGGGCTGTTTTTTTGCTGTCTGAATCGCCATTGCTGCGCGTTTTATTATTTTTGGCTTATATTCGGTTTCAAATACTTTTGGCAGCTCTATTGCGCCTTTATTGCTTCCATCAAGGCCAATTATATTTGCTTTCATAAAAATCACTTTTTAATTAATTTAAAATTATTTTTTCAATTGATGCCAATTGTACTCCTTTTTGCTGTACTGGTCTTAGGCTTTTTCTTAATGCAACGCATCTCTTAACCGGTCCAGGCATTGAGCCAAAAACCAGTGCATAAGTGCCTTTAATTAAGCCGTAATTCTTAAACCCTGATTTTGGGTTAACTTCCTTATCATTTTTTGAAATTTTGATTATTTTTTTATTTACTTCTGTTCGGTTGTGGTAACCCATTTGCCCTGGTCTTGCTACTGTAAACATTACTGTGTTTGGGTGCCATGGCCCGATTGAGCCTACTACTCTTTGTTTTTTGTGCTTTGGCCTAAATGTTCTTACTCCGAATCGTTTTACAGGCCCTTGAAATCCTTTTCCTTTTGTTACTGCTTTGACATCAAGCAAATCTCCTTCCTTAAATACTTCTTCAATTCCAAGTTCTTTTCCAAGTTTTTCTTTTGCGTAACTTAATTGTTGTTCTTTTGTTCCACCAATAAATACTTCGCTTAAGTCGGGTTTTTTCTTAAAGCTTGGCTGTGTCTGCACTAATAATGTAAAGTATTCAATTTCATTAAGTTCTTTTTCAAAATCAGCTATAGCGTAAGAATCTTTATCCCCACTCGGATTAACTTTCTTCCCTTCATTTCCTTTATCGCTTTGTGGCTTGTTTGATTTTTCCTTGAAATTAACAATTTTTCTCTTTAATTCCTTGTTTGTATTATCAGCTATTACATCACTTAAAACAGCATAACCTATTTCTGCTTTTTCATAAGCTCTTACTCCAAATACTCTTAATGGAGGGCATTCAACTACTGTTGCCGGTGCGACTACTTCCTGGTTAAATGTCGGGCTTGCTTTATGGGCGTTTTTTCCCATTACTTGCACCATTCCTGCTTTGTAACATAAAAAATTTAACGGCTTGTTTTCAACGCCGAATCCTTTAATGCTAGGGGTTTCTTTTTTTGCCCTTACTCTTGGATAGTAGGATAAAGACCCTCTTCTTGGCGCATTATATTCTGACATTTTGACCACTAAATTAAATTCAATGATTTAAGTACAGTTAACTACTTACTGGCGAAAGCTTTCTCTTTTTAGCAAAAAACTTTCGAACCAAAAAACAAGGTTTTTTGGTATTTACCCTTAAAAAATCTCACCAAATCTTTAAGAGCAGTGTACTCAAATATACTTAATTTCCCCACAAAAACATTTAAAAACCATCTGGGGGGCTTTTTGCGAAAAAAAACCAGTGAGCCAAAAAGAAAAGTGTAAATTAGAAAAACAAAAAAATGAATTAAAAACACAAAAGATGAAGTCTTACTCAGCCAAAACAATTAATAACCTGAACAACTTTCTTTTAATTCATGAAAGAATTTTTCCCTAAAGGAGATGGATATGAAATTTACCCTGGCCAAGCGAAGGAAAGAGTTGTAGGTTTTTCATCCAGACCAGGAGTTATTTTAACACGATATGAAAGATCCGCAATGCTAAGAGTGCATAATGTTTGTGATGTTTTTTGCTTAAAAATGGGGCTTGATACAGAAAAATATTTGCCAAAAATTAAAATAACTAGCGAGCCTGGCATTGGCGGAGCACATATTGACGGGATAATTGAACTATCTGAATCAAAAGTCACTGATATGGAAACAATAGCTGAAGAAGTCGCACATTTTTTTAGGGATCGATTGTTAAAAAGAAGAAAGGTTCCTTTTATTCATACAGCCCTAACGCATGAATTCTTTGGTGCTTTGGGTTATAGGATTTATTATGAATCCAAAACTCCTCTAGAAAGAGAACGGTTCCATCTGCAAAAGCCCTCCGAATCAGATTTTCAAAAACTAAGGCAAGATATTTTAAAATCCGCAAAAAGGTTTCATAAATTAAAAGCAGAAATTAACTCGCTTACGGGAGGCAAAATTGGTGATATTGTTGCACTTAACGCTAATCCAAGAACAAAAGCCCTCCTAGCGGAATTTCTAAAACTAAAAGAATCCAGACGGCTTAATCTCACTCATTTTCGGGCACAGGTGTATGCAAGCCAAATTGACCTTACAAAAATTAGCGATTTGCGAAAATTTTTTTCAATGCCTGTTAGGGAAGTTAGAATGAGGTTCTTTAGATCTAGGCCAATATATGGGAGTTATAAAGTTCCAAGGATGCCAAAAAAATTGTTATTGGCAATTAAATCCAGATCAATAAAAAAAATGAAAAAAAATTAAATTTATTAAAAAAATACATTTCCTTAAAATAAATGTATGGGTTAGGAATTAAAAACAAGGAAATCAATTTTATATAAAAACTATTAAGTTGTCGATTTTCCTCGCCTTTCTCTTTCTACTCCCTTCTGCTTATTTTCTTACCCATTCTTGTTCTGTTTCTTTGTTTGTCGGAGTGCTTTTCCCAACTATTAAAGCTATTAGCACTACTATGATTACAAGTACAACCAAGAAACCTAAGGCGGTTTGTTCTATTGCCCCTAGTGCGAAGAACCCTGCAAAGCCTGCCCCGTCCGTCCTTGTTAATTCAACAGCAATTGTTTCTTCCCCTGATTTGAATGATACTTTTGACGGGTTTGAGTTTATCGGAACCTCAATTTGAACCAGGTTTTTTCCAGGAACTATGCTTGCTGCTTTTGTTGCAATATTATTTCCCCTGGGGCCCAAAACTTGCAGTGTTCCTTCAAATATTTTTGTTGTCGGGTTTTCAATTCCAATATTTAACTCAGCAATTCCCTTATTTTCATCTGTTTTTGTTTCAACACTCATTTTTAGGTTTGAGAATTTTCCAGTTGCATTGTTGGTTACAAGAACTCTTTGTGATGAGTAATTGCACCCTTCAACAACAGGCCTAAATATCAATTCTCCCGATGCCTGATTTGTTCTTACTACCAAATCCCTTGTCATGGAAGTGTAGGGAGGGAGGGAAATTATTGTCGGTTCTGCTTCAACAGTGCCTTCCACAAATATGTCAGCCCTTTTGTCAGTCATATTTTTTATTGCAAATGGCAATGATCCGAAGTTTTCTATTCTAACTTCTGATGGAACGGTTATTGAGAATTCTCCGCAAATGTTTGAAAGGCTTATCGTTGAGTTTAATACTGTTAAAGCATATTTTCTTTCCCCTATGTCAGTAAATGAGCATATCCGTCCGTCGGAAAACTTTCCCCTCACTTTAAGGGTGTTTTCGACAGTGTTTTCAGAAGTAATGTTTGGAGCAGTAATGTCAAGAATTACATCCCCTAT
>CAZIPK010000057.1:0-744 GCA_964541135.1 uncultured archaeon
TTTTCTATCCTCGCATTTTTTTTACAATGTGCCTCAAAAATCAATGTGCTTCGACAATCCAATTATTGTTTTCTAAAATTACCTGCCCTGCGCTTAATGAGTAATCATTTGTTTTGGCGGTGAAAGAACAAAACTCATCCCCCACAATTACTTGCCTTGTTGTTGAATGTACTGTTGCATCCTTTTCCAGTTCAAGCATAATCTTTGCTCCCGGCCCTTGGGAAAAAACCTCGCTTAAAGAAAAAGCAAGCTTTAAGCACTGACTCTTATTTGAATAAGAAATTGAAACCGAATTAGTTGAAGCGCTTACAATGCTGTTTTGAACAAAAACGTCTATGAGAAAAATCAACAGGATTATTACTGAAAAAAGCATCTCCGCGGAAACCTGGCCCCTATTATTAAAATCAAATTTCATCAAAAATCCCTTTACTAATTAATCAAAAAAATACTGCCTAAAATTATATTTCACTTAAAACCACTTCCCCGCCGACATTCTCCACAATTATTCTGTGCAATCCCTCACTTATTGTTAAGTTGCCTGAAATATTTGAGTCAAACTCAATAACTTCCGTCGAAGAGACTCCAAAAAAATTTGTTGTGACAAGAATTGCGCGGGGGGTGAAACTAACATCAGTAATATTTTGAGGAAAAGTCACTTCAATTGGAAACCTGCTCCCGTCGCCAAGCGAATGTGCTTTTTTTACACCTTCCTTGATTTCCCCAAGGGCCTGTTTGGACATGGCG
>CAZIPK010000057.1:754-6871 GCA_964541135.1 uncultured archaeon
GGAAGAAATTGTTTCATTATACAAAATAAAAGAATAACCCGAAACTGCAGCAATAATCAAAAGCGAAATTGCAACCAAAATCAGGTACTCCGTGGCAACCTGGGCACGACTGTTAATGCGATTATTCCAAAAAGAATTGCTGCGTTTTTTGCCCGCCTTGAGGCAGAATAGCTTAAGCTCTTTTGAATTGTTTTGGTTAAGCAAAGCAACTTCATTAACTTTGTTTTTATTCATTATTAGAAGTAATATTTATTTCTATAAAAGACTTCCTTAAACGAAAAACAATCCAAATTTTTAGGCTTTGAACTCAAATTCGTCAAAAAATTTGTTGCTGGTCTAGTATATTTTTATACTTCTTTTTGTACTTTGTATATGTGGTTTAATGCAATTAAATGAATCAATTATAACTCTACTTCATTTTTTAAGCCAACATGAAGGTGAGGAAACAAAATATTTGAAAACTAATACAAAACAAGCTACAATCCTATCCGGGGGCGAACAATTAGTACAAATCAACAATAACTCGATTTTGTTGTTTGACAAATACAACTTGCAAGACAAAATTAATACCACTCAACAAATGATGGGCACTGTTAACTTGGAGAATATAGAACATTTTTTTGAAAGCATTTCTGAATCAATAATACGACTAAACCATGTTGGAATAAGTTATGCTTGTAAAAACTTTGATAAGGAGATTAAGCAATATTTAAAAATTCTAAAACCTGGCAAGACCATGTTTAAAGAGGAATCAGAAAATTCAGACAATAAATGGTTTTTCATCGGCGACAAAACAAACTGGCAAGACCCACTATTTGAGATAGTATTAAACAATCCAGAAAATCATTTTCTCAAATCGTGGATTCCTCATTTTCAAATTGATATTGACACCCTGTTGGAAGCTGAGCAAATTGAAAATGCCTTAAAGCAAACAACTGGCAGGGGATTTGACTGGAAAATGGATATTCAAAATATTGGTGTCCCATTAGGAATGCAAATATTGGGGAGTATTAATGGAACAAAAATCTGTTTAGGGCTAGGTACGCGAAAAAGAGAGTTTGAATACCACCGGAAGAATATGTTAAAACCGGTAATTCTACAATGATAAAAATCAAATAAAAGAAAAAATAGCTCAATCAAAACAACTAATAGAATAAACAGGGCCCAAAGATGTGCCAATACTTGCCTGTGCGTTAGCTATGCCAAATGACAGATTGTGGACTGAAGACAAACATTTAAAGAAACAAAAAAACCAAAAGTGTATAATACACAAGAGATTGTTGAGCTGATAAAGTGAACTCGAAGAAATTTTCTAAAACGCTAAATACGTGAATCAACCAGAGAATTCTGGGCGGTGGTTTTTGCCAAATTCGAAAGGTTTAAACAATTGTTGATGGTTTTATTTTTTATGGATGAGAAAAAACCGACGCTAGAGTCTTTAGTTAAAGGGGGAAAATACTGCGTGAAATGCGGAAGCAAAACACCCCAAGATGAAATAGGCCACAAATGCGAAATAATAGAGTGCCCAAAACCAAAAGAAAAAAAAACGAAATAAAAAGCTGAGAAGAACTTTTTTAAAATCGCATTAATTTGGGAAAGATTTTCTTAAAATCTAAAGATTGAGCGGTTATTTTTTGTTATTCAATTATTTTTTACGCTTCAATCATTTTCTTCATATCCACTTTTCTAACCACTATTTGAAGAGACCCTGCAGCTTTTCCACTCAATAATTCGCCAGTAATCGGGGTAAAGCCGGAGCTGGTAACTAAGGCGTTCATCTTAATCTTAACTTCTTTTCCCCTTAACTCTATTTTGCCGCTCAAAGCATTAACCTCAAATTCCCTTTTGTAATTAACTTTCTCCACAGTTCCCCTCTGCCCGTGAGAAATAATGTCAAAATCCTTTAAAGCGCCCTTTCCTGAAACAATCAAGCCATAAGTAATCTCATTCTCCTTGGCAAAAGTATTTAACACCGGAAAAATTTCTTCATTATCCTCAAAAATAACCGTAAAATTAGTGCCCATTAAACCACCACAAAAACTAAATTATTTAACTAAACAACCATTTAAAATAGTAATCATTTAAGCAAAAAAAGAGGTTTAATTAATGAAAAAGCGAGGTTTAATGTCAAATTGTCAGGCGGGGGCGTTTTTTTTTAACTTATAACCTTGAAAACCAATAACAAATTAGATAAATAGTTATATAAACGATTTAAACGCTTTATTTATTATGGCCAAAAGAATTGGTGCTTTCCATGAGAAGGGAACTATTTCGCCTTGGAATCTTTTTTTAGCCCAGAATAGGCACAGAATTAGTACTTTTTATTCTCATTCAAGACCAAAGCCAACTAAATTGGGTAAAAGTGTAGCTATTGCGGTTAGAGAATATTATGAAATGCTTCTTGATGTCGAAAAAGGAATTGTTAAAGATAGGGCAATAAATCGCGGACTCAGTCTTGCGTTAGCCAGAGAAGATTTAAGGGCCACTTTAAGGAGCAAAAGATTTTCTAGGGGCGAGACAAGCGCTTTTAAAACAAGGATTATTGGGCTAACTATGGTTGAAGCGGCCAGAAGGCGACTTTCAGAACAGTTGCCAAAAATTTCTGGAGCCACTGGATTCAACAGGCTCCAAAGAATCCTGATAAAAGCAATTATTGAAGACAAGCCCATTTTTATAGGTGAAAAAAAAATAGGCTCGCTTGTTCCAATCCTAACTGCAAGGCTATTGGCAAGTGACTTAAATAGCCCTGCTCAGATTCGTAAGACATTTATACTGATGTCGCAAGACTCAATCAGGTTTGCCGACGAATTCCATAGATTGGCAAGAAGTAGGTTATATTACGAAGCGGCGAAACCCATGATTAATGCCAAGGATTATATGCGCCAGGAATTTTTTAGTATTTTTGTTGAAGACTGCAAAAGCTGCATAGCGGGGGTACGTGCAGCATTAGAAGAATCAAAAAAAACCAAAGTATCTAAAAACCAGAAATGGGATTTTGCGTATTTGCAGACAAATTTAAGGGAAGGACAAAAAGCGCTTGAGCTTTTATTGAAAAATCGCTAAAAAAACTCGGTTCAAAAGTTAGGATTAATTAAAGTTAAAATTAAATAGTAGATCTTTACTTATTATTTAAGTGTTTGAATGAATAAAAAAAGACAAATGCAGTCAGGCATATTTTTTTTAGCAATTATTGTTTTTGCATTATTCTTTTTAAGCGGATGCAACCGCCCGCCTACTTGTGGCAATGGCATTTGTGAAATTGATAAAAATGAAACTGTTTTTAACTGCCGGGCTGATTGCGGAAAAGTCAGCTGCACATCTGACTTAAACTGCCCCGCCCCAGTTTTTGGCAACAGGTACTGCGACCTTAACTCAACTGATAATCGTTTTAATGTAGTAAGGGACATTAACAGGAGCACTTGTTTGTATCCTGGAGAAATATACTCCCGCTGCAATCAGAGTATAATTAAAGAAGTCATACAAAGATGTTCTGCAAATTGTGTTGCAGGAGCATGCGTAGAAAGCCCCATAATAATATGCACTTCGGATTTGAACTGTCCTCCTACTGTTTACGGGGCATTACGTTGCGACCTTAACATTACCAACAACAAGTACAGCGTGGTTAGGGACATTAATAGAAGCATTTGCATTAATCCAGGAACAGTTAATTCCAGATGCAACACGATTAATGACCGCAACGTTATCCAAGTATGTACCCAAACATGTGTTAATGGGGTTTGTGTAAGCGGAAGCGTGCCTCCATCAAATTCCCCATCAAATAATTCCAGCAATTCACCTTCAGGTTCCCCATCTAATTCTCCTTCTGGTTCCCCATGAAATTAATTAAAGCCAGTCAATTAGAATTTTCTTTTATTTTAAGCGTTGGTTTTTTATTTTGAAACAGTTTTTTTCAATTTTTACCGCTTCTTGGCTTTTTTATGGCGAGTATTTTAATTAAACAAAATCCTGGTTTTTTTTTCAATTTTTTTAGTTAGGTTTAATTACTTTGAAGAGTATTATTTTGAAAGGGATTAATCGTGGGCAAATTTGCAAGCAGCGCTTTTAGACAAGGTAAAAAAAGGCCAAAACCCCTCCCAGGCCAAAAGCCAGAACCAAGAATTTATCGGAGCTGGGGCCAAAGGAGTAAATTTATAGAACACGAAAGGGGAAGAGCAAGGCTCTCATGGGAAGGAAGAGAAGCATATGAAAAAATAATGCGGGTTTTAAATGAAAAGAAAAGAATCGCCCAAAAAGCAAGGGAAAGCAAAAAAAGGCACGAGCTATTAAAGAAACTTTTTAAAAAGCCAAGGCCAATAAGTTTTAAGACAAGTGACGGTAAAAAAATTAATATTGTGAAAAACGGTTTTGAAAATATTTTTGTGGAAACTCCTAAAGTCCCCCCGCGAGCATTGGTTTTAGTTTTGGTAAATGGAAAAAAACTTTTTTTTTACAGGAGTTCGGGCCAAAGCAGCAATATGCCTGGGGAGTGGTTTCCAACATTTGGTCCAAACAAAAATTTTTATGGAGAGGAGAAAGTTGAGTTAGGGTGGTTGCATAAACTAGCAGGCCATCCAGATCCGAACCAAAAGCATCCAAAAACATATTTTCCTCTATGGATTGATGAAATAAGAAAAAAGATAAAACAAGAGACAGCAGGCAAAAATGGAAGAATAATCCTAAATAAAGAATGGGGGGTTAAAGAATACTTAGAAATAGATGCCGCCCTAAAAAAAGTTCCTTTAACTGATTTAATTAAATCAAAATATGATTAAAACCGTGCAGAGCAATCAAAAATCAAAAAATTTTTTTTAGAATTTATTTGCAAGCCAAAATTAAGTTCAAGCAGTCAAGCCTTGATGGCGTAATATCTTTTTATTTTAAGCGTGCCTTTTTTCCACTCCTCACTTGCAAGCCCGGCTTTTAAGCAAAGGTGTGAAAGAAAATCCTCTTTTTTTGGCAGTTCTTCCCAAACGCTTGGAAGAAAAGTTGCTTTTGAGTAATTCTTTGAAATAATCAAGCCATCCTCCCCGGCAACAATTTTTTTTAGCAAATCATTTGCGCTGGAATAACTCAAGTCAACTGGGTCAGTAAGGATTGAAACTTCAACTTCCAATTCATCAAATTCTTTCTGTTTGAGCGGGAAAAAACGAGGGTCCCTAAAGGCTGCATTAAAAGAATTTTCAATAATGTCAATGTAAAGCGGCTGAACAGCTTCTAAATTTCCAATACACCCCCTCAATTCTTCACCGATTTTTAGCGTGACAAAACAAGCCTTTTTCTCAAGCAATTTTTTTGGCAAAGAAGAAACTTCTTTTTCGCCTAACTTAAGCAAAGAATTATTTTCAAGATAAAAAATGATTGATTTTTTTGCAAGCAAAACACAAAGCCTTTTTTCATCATCAGTAAGGAAAAAATCATTAGCGGAGAAATAATCTGTTGAATTATTTTTAGCAATTTTTATTTTATTTTTTGTGGAATTTTTTTTGCTTTCTTTGATTTTTTTTAGATCTAAATCCTTTGGCATCAAAATTCACTTCTTTTTCTCATCAAAAAAAGCTATTGAGCAATAACCCACAACACTCTTCTTATCGCCTGCGGTATCCCCTGAATTTTTGTACTCCATAAGATAAGGTTTCCATGAATGCTTTATTGCGGTGACTATTAATGAAGCAATTCCCTCCTTTCCGCAGGCATCCCCAATAAGCACGAATCTTTTGTAATCCAGTGAAACAATTGACTTAATCGTTTCAGAATCCTTCTTCACCGCAGTGTCGTAATCATTATAGTGACTTAAATCCGAACTAACTACAAGAACCCCGCCGTCAAGAAATTCTTCAAGAATTAATGACAATTCTTCAGGGTGAATTTCTCCATAAATTATAGGATTAAATTCAAAGTCCTTCAAAACCGATTGCAAGAAAGGTAATTCAATTTCAAGCGAGTGTTCAGCATCGTTCTCAATTACGGGCAATCCAGGGTTAGAAACATTAGTAACTCCTAAAGGAGTTTCCCAAGAAGAACTTGAAAAACCAAAAGCTCCTTCAAGAAAATCATGATGACTTGGGCCAATTAGAACAATTTTTTTTGGGGAAAAATCTTTCAACACCCTAAAACCCC
>CAZIPK010000058.1:0-6859 GCA_964541135.1 uncultured archaeon
AGCCCATCTTCTTCCATCAAATTTGTTGCATCCATTGCCTGTTTTCCTGTTCTAAGATGTATTCCTGCTTCAGAATACGTTCCTTTAGGAACTTGAATTATTGTTTTAACAGTATAAGCTCCCTCAATGACTCCATCCGGATTTGATCCGGTGGTTGGAATAACTTCGCTTCCGTTGTAAACTTCTAAAGGCATTATTAAAAATCTCGAAGATGCTTTTTGCATTACAATAATTTTTTCTTTAGTCGCATTGGCTGTCGAGTTAAGCGGCGCAGTGAAGTATTTTTGCAAACCCGCGTATTCGACTGTAAAATAAATTTTTTTATCCGCCCTTATGTCAAATTCAGCAACCCCTTCCGCAGAAGTTGTTATCGCTGGTGCGCTCGCTTCCTGCTTTGAAGTGTAATAATCAATTGGAGTTACTACCGCTCCGCTTAGCAAATTGTTTTCCAAGTCCATTACTTTTAGAAGAATTTTTCCTTTCCCAATATCAAATGTTACTGTCAGTACTTTTTGGGCTCTTGGCTCTGCCTGGATGCTTGAAGAATTAACCATTCCAAATCCTTCTTTTGAAATGTTTGCGAGATATGTCTTTCCCAGCTCCAAATTAAAGAATTCTGCTTCCCCGCTTGCGCCGGTGGTTTTTTCCCCCACAATTTGTTCAGTAGCTTCAAGTTTCTTTAAAACAACCCTTGCCTTTTCAACAGGGTTTTTGTCCTTATCAATCACTTTAACCAAAATTGAATTGCTGTTCTCTTCAGTGGCTTTCACAACCAAAAAGTCAATTACATCTCCCGCGCTTGCCGGCTTTGTCATGCCTGTAACATATTCAGGGTGGTCAACTGTAACAACATAATTTGTGCCCTGGTTAACACTAAACTCAACCATGCCTGTTACTGATGTAAGTTGTTTTTGAACCTCATTAATATTATTGGTGGAAGTTAGTTTTACTTCCGCACCCTTAACAAGACTGTTGTCCCTTGAATCCTTAACAGTAATTTTAATTTTTGAGGATGCTCCTTTGGTCAAGGAGGCGCTAAACTGAGTTAACTCACTTTTTTTAACTTCCTTTAAATCCCCTGTTTTTGAACCGTCATAAGTCAAAAATTCTCCATTAGGGTCGCTAATCAAAACATAATAAGTCTTTATCGGAACATCTTCAAACAAAACAGTGTTAGTGGTTGTTGTTAGTGCTTCTATTGGGAGAGTGCCGTCATTTGGGACAAGCTTTACCCTTAACCCTGCCGGCACATTTTCAGTTGAAGCGGCAATGCTTAACAAAACGCTTGCCCTGCCGACAACTGTTTCCTGCTTTTCAACTGTAACGCTTGAGCTCCCTGCAAATGACGCTACTGAATTAATTAGTTTAAAATTCTGGATGCTTGTTACCTCAACTTCCGCGCATGATTCTTTTACGCTTGCATCAAACTTTCCATTTGAATAATTTGCTTCTCTTGCCTCTTCGTCAGTATCTCTGCATTTGTATAAAAGTGTTCCTGACCCGATTACTAGCGCTCCGTCGCTTGATTTTAAATAAACCGTTTTTGTAACATTGCTTGTTGTTTTTTCAAGCGTAACTGATTCGGTGGTGTTTTCTAAAAGATTAATTACCACCGTATTTGTTGGATAATCTTGTTTTGAGACCCTTATTGAGTACTCTCCGTTTGGAACAAAGAAAGTTGCTTTTCCCTCTTCGTTAGTCTCAAACTCTGCTTTTGTTTCCCCGTTTTGTAAAAGCGCTACTGACGCCCCTTCAAGGGCTTTTCCATCCAAATCTTCAACCATTACAGTCAGGCTTGATGTCGGGGAAGAAAGTAAGAAAAAATAAGCAAGAATCGCTATTATTACTATTATTAATACTATTACTGCAGGAAGGGTTGGCACTCCTTTGTCTTCAAGCCCGTCAATTAATTTTCCAAAAGCAGGCACTTTTTCCGAAATCGCATCAACAAAACCGTACCACTTGTCTTCAAGTGCATAATATGCATCCTTAACCGCTTCGCCAGCGCCCATTAGAACCACTCAAAAACGAATAAAACTTTTTACAATAAACTCTTTCACTATACTAATATAACAATTTACAGTTTATTAATGTTTTCTATCCAACCTGTGAGCAAATTTATTAAAAAAAAGCATAAAAAGCATTTTGCTTAAAATAACACAAAACAAATAAATCTTTTTTAATTAAAGAAAAACTAACTTTTGACAATTAATTTAATAATTTAATGATTTTTTTAATAATTATTGCACTAGCACGCATTCTTTTGGTCCGATTCTTGATTCGCAATTCCCAAGAAGTGGTTTTTTTTGCGCTCTTTCGTATCGCTCATCAGTTATTCTTATTTTGTACACATTTGATTTCCCTTTGTCATAAGTTCCCCTTACTATATAAAGCGGGTTTGTTTCAACATATGCCAGTTCTGCAACCACTCCCCCTATTCTTGAACACCTGAGTTTTGATTCGGTTCCCTTATTAATTACTTCAAAAGTATCTTCAACTGCAGGAGTGAATAATAATTTGTGAAATTTGCAGCCCAAAATATCAGCTTCTATTGTTTCGCTGGTACCCGTAGCGCTTCTTGTCAAGGCATCGTCCTTTAATTTAAAAGTATTATCCTTTGTGTCAAATAAATTAATAAAAGGATTTAATGCTGCTTCACAAAGCCAAGTAACTCCGTGTGCTTTTAGCCCTCTTAATCCAGGAGAAGGACCTCCTGATAAGTAATTAACTACTTGGGTAACATTTTTCACTTTTTCATTTTTGAGAAGCACTTCTGAGCCTGCTGCTGAGTCGCTTCGGGGGCATTCATTTTCCCATTTATCAATTGCGGCTTCTTTTACTTCTCTTCTTGGAGAGCATATTCCAGGATCACAAAATCCCAGCTTGTATTGGGATAATTCAGAGTACTCGCTTTTTATCAGCAATGCTGATTTTCTTGCTTCGTAAATTGCTTTAAAGAATCTTACTGGAACATAGATTTTGAGATTTGTTCTTGGAAGCATTCCTACTTGGATTTGTTCCTGTGTCACCAAATCTTTTACTATTATTCTTGGCATGGCTTCGTAAGTTTTGTCGTCAAGTTTGTTTAAGGGAATGTTAAAATAAAACGAGCCGTTTTCGCACGAGTCCTCATCACAATCAACTATTTCAAGCAGACTTGCATCATCAATATTTATCGCCTTTGTAAGCCCAAGTAATGCTGCTGCTTTTCCGCTTGACTTTGAATCGCTTAAATAAACACTGTACTTCCCATAATTAATTGGTCTAAACTGGTCTATCATCCGGTCAGAAACATATTGCAGCACCTTGTTGAAATCATTTGGCCCTGACGCCAGTAGTATTTGTTCGCGGAATGATTTTTCCATTTCCTCAAAAGTAAAATCGCTGTTGTTTGAAATATTAAATATCGCATAGCCTGTTTGCAAATTGTCCCCAACTTCTCCTAGTTCGCTTTGGTCAAAGGACAAGTAATCCTCTATTCTTTCTCTAAAATTATAATTGAATGTCTGCAAAGCGTCTGCCCTTGCAATTGCCGCAGCATCCTCTTTTTGGTAGCTGTTAAGCATGTTGTAAATCTGCCTGCTTGTTTTTTCTTCTGCTGAAATTAATGTGTTTGTAAGCATTACCCCTATCATTAATAATATTATGGCGACTATTGCGGTGAACATGTTAAAGCCGCGTTCTTTGGAAGAAAAACCGATGCACACAAAATCCAAACTATTAATTTTTTTCATCTCAAATCTTATTAAAAGAGACTTTATTTAGATATAAAAGTTTGCTTTTTTTGAAAAACAAAATTTTAAAAGCAGTAAATTATTTGTTTGGAAAAACTGTTTTCACTAAACTATTATTTGAATAATATTCTATTGAGTAAACAAATTCTTTTGGAATTTCTCGATAAAATGTTGCTTCTGCTTCCACCCCTGATATTCTTCCGCTTCGAATTGCACTCATTAAGTCGCCCGGATTGTCTTTCATAAAAACAGGCCGATTTTCATAAAATTTATCAAGAGGTATTCTAAATGTAACAATTCCACCTGATTCCGCACTTTTCATAAAATCTTCAGAAGTTTTTCTTGTAATTGTAGTGTGAAAAGCTTCTACATGCGCACCAGTGCTTGAATTATCAACTTCTGCCATAATATAATTTAGAATTTCATTATCAACAGGTTTTTTTTCAGTTAGATTAAAAGTATGATTTGCACTTTCCAAAAACTCGTCAAAAGCTTCTTTTTCTAGCTTTACGCCCCTATAAAATAAAACATATCTCATCCCAGCTTCTTCCACAATATCCAAGTCATTTATTGTGGTTGGATAAACTTTTGAATTATAACTGTGGTAAACAGCTATGTGGGCTTTTCCGCTCAATAGTTCTTCCATAGTGGCAGTATTTATCTGGCTAACATAATCAACAGAATTAACCCCTGCCCCAGTAGGCATTTGAGGGGCCTCAAAATCAACAGGGGGCACAATGTCAAGCTCAATAATGTCAGGATCAAATAACAATACTTTTTGTTCTCCTTCAATTGGCGCAACTATCGCAAAGGGTTTTGATTCGCCAACAAGCAGATCAACTCTTTGCCTTTCAGCGACTAAGATATTTGCTTTTTGGATTTTTTCAAGCATTCCTCTTTTTCCAAGCACTTCAATAGAACCTATTTCATTGAAGCTTGTTTTTGATCCTGTTAAATCAACAAACTCCACTCCTTTTGCTCCGCTTTTTAGCTCGACTATTCTTCCAGCATCAACCCCATCAACAAAAAAGCCGCATTTTGAGCATTTAATTCCTATAGTTTCTTTAGAAAAAACTCCATTCGTAACTTCTTTTGCAATTACTATTTGCTTTATATTTGCAGAATTTTCAGGCCCAATTACTTTTAAAAAATCAACCACTAATTGATGGGTGACTGGTTTTGTTCTTAGCAAATTTTCTCTACCCAAAGGAATTTTTCCTCTAATACTTTTCATTGTCATCACAAGATTCTTGTTAAATTCTGTTTCGCCAACAACAAAAACCTCCACAAACCCCACACCGCCTAAATCAACAAGGCCTGCCCTAGTTGGAACCAGTTTAGCATCATTTAATAATAACCCTGTGAGATCTTCTTTTGATAAAAAATTTATTTTTGGAGTATCAGTTACACCACTTAATGTTTTTAGCGCGGCTAGCGCTTTTTCTTCTTCAATGCTGCCTGCTCTTTTTGCCAGTTCTTCAAGTATGCTTGCCGCACTTTTTGTCCCGGCAATTTTTTCTTCAAGGGCGAATACCCTGCTGAAGTTTTCCACTCCTTTTGTTGCTGGGTTTAGCGATTCAATGCTTACTACTGCATATTTTTGTCCGGCAGAATCGGTTAATCCTCCAATAAATACTTTTTGTCCACCAATTACATACTCTATTGTCTTGCCCCCCCTTGCAGTTGCAACATTTTTTGCTGCAGAAATAACTACTTCTCCTTCAAGTTCTCTCCAGGCTCCTGTTTTTGGCAGTATGTTTCCCACCACTAATTGTTTTTGAACAAATTCTACTGTCAAGGGCTTTCCTCCAAGAACAAGGCTTTCAGTAATTGCTTTTTCGCTTGTCTCTAGCTGCAATCCAAGTATTCTTGCAATGGTTGGATTCTCCATATAGATTCGTGATAATATTCTTTTCTCAAAAACTCTTGGGTTTTGTGTTTCAATTAAGTATGAAACTTTGTTAAGTAAATTAAAGACTTCTCTTCCTATTGTTTGGCGTGTTTCTTTTGTTAAAAACATTTTTGTTGCCCCAAAAAATACGTCCTTTACTGTGGTTCTTGATAGAACTAAAAGGGTTTGGCTTCCGGAAGTAGCCGCAGCAGTATTTAATGCGCCTGCCACTGATTCATATAGCGGGACTGCTACGGGCCTAAATAAAACCTGTGACCCTATTTCAAATGCAAGCCAATAACGTAAATCCGTAAGGCTGTCAAGCCGCTCGCTCCAAATGCTTCCTGCAGTCCTATAATCAACCCCCGCCATTTCAAGTTCTTTTTCAAGAGGTGTTTGGTTTTTGCCAAAAATGTTTGATTTGACCCAGTCAGAAGATTTTTCAAACAAAGTTAGTTTTGGCTTTATTTCTTCAAGCTTTGCTTTGGCTTTGTTGACAGTCTCCTGGCTTACTGCCTGTGTTTTTGTTGAAGAAACTATGTCTGCAAGAATTATTCTTGCAAGGGGGTATATTTCATTATCAGAGTATCCAACCGCAACGTCGTAAGTTTTTTTTGCTTCTTCAAGCAAGCAGTTTTTAAGCGAAGCGTCAGAAGCATTCGTATCAAATTGGCTTAGTTTTATTTCAAGCGAATAGTATTTTAAAAAAACTTTGTTTTCAAAATGTTTCTGGTTGCTTCGTTTTGAATTCTTTTTAATTGAATCAAAAAGATTTAACCCAGAATTATTTGAATTTAAGTCCAATTCAAACTGATTTAATGCTAATTTTTGCAGTATTTTTAATGATTCCAGCTCCAGGGTTATTTTTGATTGGAAGTCTCTGAGTCTGTCCTTCTCTTCCTCTGAAAAATCTGGATTGTTTAAATATTCACTTCCAATTATTTCTCCTACTTGGTAAGGATGGTATAATAGCTGGTAGAGTTTTGTTTCGTCATAAGCTATTTCTTCAATGCCCTTGTTAAGCAAATTAAGCGCCTCAATAAGTTCATTTGTTTCTGAAAGGAAATGGCTTATTAACAAGTGCTTTATTTTCCAACGGCTTGCTTTTTTTGCGCTTTCTAAAAATTCAGGTGTGGCTGATATGGGGCTTATATGTTCTGCGACTTGTTTTTCATAGTTAATAAAATTTAGTTGGTAGTAAAGTTCGTGTGGAGGTTGAGGCCATGGTGGCGCG
>CAZIPK010000059.1:0-360 GCA_964541135.1 uncultured archaeon
AGGCGTCTTATAAAACAACTAAGAATAAAGGCAAGGCAAACATATCGTCACGCCCCTGAAAATTTACGACCTGGATTTGCAAGATATGAAATAAGTGGAACTCTCTCAAAAGTCAATAAAATTCGAGTCCGCCGGAAATAGGAAGCGTAACTATTAAACAAACAACTCAACCAAAGCTTTTTTATTCTCTAAAGATATCCTTATGTTAACATAATTTTAGATATAATTAAAGCATAAATCTATACATGGTGGTGTAAAATGAAGAATATTCTCTGGTTTAAGGAAATAAACATGCAAAATATCGCAGAAGTGGGCGGAAAAGGCGCCTCTTTAGGCGAAATGGAGAACAACGGCTTTCCT
>CAZIPK010000059.1:370-6795 GCA_964541135.1 uncultured archaeon
CAGGGTTTGTGGTTACAAGCGGAGCATACTTTAGCTTCATTGAAGCAAGGGGAATAAAAGACAAAATAGTAAGCGCAATTGACGCTATTGATGTTGAAAACACCGCCCAACTAGAAGCAGTGAGCGCACAAATCAGGGAATTAATAGAGAATACCCCAATGACACCAATAATAAAAGCAGAAATTGTCAGTAACTACCAATTACTAAGCAGCAAAGGTCTATTTGGAGGAGGAAAACAAGCACTAGTGGCTGTTCGAAGCTCGGCAACCGCAGAAGACCTGCCAGAAGCATCATTTGCAGGCCAGCAAGAAACATACTTAAATATTGCAGGAGAAGAGGAAGTAGTTAAAGCGGTTCAAAGATGCTGGGCATCACTATTCACCGCAAGAGCAGTTTATTACCGAAAAAAACAGGGATTTGGAACAGAAAAAGTAGGATTATGCGCGGTAGTACAAAAAATGGTTGAAAGCGAAGTAAGCGGAATAATGTTCACTGCAGATCCCACTGGAGACACAAGCAAAATAATAATAGAAGCAGGATTTGGATTAGGAGAAACAGTTGTTTCAGGAAGCATCACCCCTGATAATTACGTTGTGGATAAAAAAACTTTTGTATTATCAGCAAAAAAAATAAATAAACAAGAATACATGCTCGTAAAAGCCGAAAAAGAAAATATGCGAGTAAACCTAGGCCAGACAAAAGCAACAATGCAAAAACTAAGCGATAAAAAAATAGTAGAACTCGCACAAATAGGCCAAAAAATCGAGGACCACTACGGCAAGCCAATGGATATTGAATGGGCAATGGAAGAAAACACACTATACATCGTGCAAGCAAGACCAATAACCACATTAAATAAAAAAGTGGAAGGCGAAAGCATAGAAACCACACAAAAGCCACTAATAGAAGGACTAGCCGCGGCTCCAGGATTGGTGTGCGGGATAGTAAAAGTAGTGCCTGAAATAGAGGACATAACAAAAGTAATGAAAGGAGATATTTTAGTAACCAAAATGACTTCCCCATCATGGGTGCCAGTAATGAAAAAAGCAAGCGGAATAATTACTAACGAAGGCGGAAGAACATGCCACGCAGCAATAGTGTCAAGAGAACTTGGGATCCCATGCGTAGTAGGAACATCAAATGCAACAGAGACACTAAAAGACGGAATGGAAGTAACAATAGACGGATTTAATGGAAAAGTGTATTTAGGGAAAGTAGAAATAAAAGTAGTTAAGAAAGAAACAAAAGTATTCAATGATGAAGAAATTGATGAACTTGAAGAAGCACTGGCAAAAGAAGAGGACCAAATCTCCCAAAAACCAGAAGTAAAAGTAAAAATCGGGACAATTGAAAAAGAATTTGCAGGACTAAAGTACAAAGAAATGCCAACAGAACAGCAAGAAGCAGAAACAAAAGAACTAATTGACTTGCTAAAAGACTTGTCAATAAAAGTGAAGGTAAATGTAGCCCTCCCTGATGCCGCAGAAAGCGCAGCAGCAACAAAAGCAGATGGAGTAGGATTACTAAGGGCAGAACACATGATTACTAGCTCTGGAATGCACCCCGCGGAATATGTAAGGCAAAACAAGGACGTTGAATTAAAAGAAGCAGTAAAAAAAGGAATAAGAGTAGTTGCAGAAAAATTCAGCGGACCAGTATGGTTTAGAACATTTGACGCACGAACAGATGAATTCAAAGAATTAGTCGGAGGAGAAAAAGAACCAAAAGAAGAAAACCCCATGCTTGGATGGCACGGAATAAGAAGAGACATTGACGAACCAAGGATGTTTAAAGCCCAAGTTCAAGCAATAAAAGAACTTTACGAAGAAGGTCTAAGAAATGTAGGAATAATGCTTCCATTTGTTCAAAGCCTGGAAGAAATACTGGCGAGCAAAAAAATAGCCCAAGAAATAGGATTGCAAAAAGAAGTGGAAATAGGAGTAATGGTTGAAACCCCCGCGGCAGTATGGGTAATAGACGAAATGATACCACACATAAAATTCGTATCCTTTGGAACAAACGATTTAACACAACTAACACTAGGAATGGACAGAAACAATGAAAGAGTTCAGAAAAACTTTACCGAACTCCACCCAGCAATACTAAGACAATTGGAATACGTAATAAAGAAATGCAAAATGGCGGGAGTAAAAACAAGCATCTGCGGACAAGCCGCAAGCAACCCAGACATGGTTACAAAACTTATCTGGTACGGAATAGACTCAGTATCAGCAAACATTGATGCTGTGGAAGACATAAGAAAAGTAGTAATTTCAGAAGAGAAAAAGAAAATACTTGAATTATATAAAAAGTAAAAAAATGCCCCTAATTAAAGATTAGGGGCTTAAATTATTCTAAAAAAGTGCTTAACTTTTAACTAAAAAATTAATTTAGTCCAAATTACAAATTCCTTTCACTAAAACACTTTACAATAAATCAGCGGTTTCTTCCAAAACCCATCTTTCAAAAGAGTCATTTGCATTGGCTGTCCAAGAAATAATGCAAGGAATGTCATAAGAGTGCAATGCTTTTACCCTTGCTTCAAGCTTATTAGTTAAAGCAGGCTTGGTTTTGCAAAAAGCCACAATCTCCTTGGATTTTTTCATTTTTTTCTTCCACTCAAAAACACTATTAACACTAAAAGTATTCGCACAGGCAATCAAATTCTCCTTAAGGAGAACCCCGATAATTTTATCCGCTTCCTTCTGATTCTTAAAAGTAATGTAAACCAACGCAACAGCCATTTAAAATTACCAAAATAAAAACAACAAACAAGTACTTAATCCTTACTATAGCAAAGAAGCCCAAAGATTAAAGCGATTCCAAGGCACACAAACACTGAGAATAATCCAAATATAAAAAAAACGCAAAATTAACTAAACCACCCAAAACCTACTTAATCCTTTCCCAATAATTAATAAATATGCTAAAAATTGAATTAAAGGAAGCAATTAGCGAATTAAAAAAACTAAAAGCTAAACGAGTATTTTTGCAAATACCCGAAGGGCTAAAAATCAGGGTTGAAGAGATAATTGAACAATTAACAAAAGAAGGATTTGAAATATTCACTTCAATGGACCCGTGCTTTGGAGCATGCGACTTAAAACAAAAAGAAGCAAAACAATTTGATTGCGACGCAATCCTACATTTAGGTCACTCCCAATTCTTAGAAAAAACAATAATCCCAGTGGTTTATGCCCACCTCGAATATGATTTAGGCAAAGAATTTGACAAATTAATCCAAAGGCTGGTTAAGTATTTGAAAAAAGAAAAAATCGCAGAAATCGGGTTAACAACAACAATACAATTCTTGCACTACCTGCCAAAAATAAGAGAAATTCTCGAAAATGAAGGAATTGATGCAGAAATTGGAAAAGGAAGGCGAAGCCAAAACGGGCAAGTACTGGGATGCAATTATTCAAGTGCAGAAATAAAAGCAAAAAACATTATTTATTTTGGAGACGGCTTATTCCACCCTTTAGGAATACACTTTGCAACAGGAAAGAGAGTAATTCTAACAAATCCTTTTGAAAAAGAAATAAAAGAACTAAATAAGGAAAAAGACTCTTTTTTAAGACAAAGAATACTTTTAATCGAAAAAGCAAAAGAAGCAACTAATTATGCAATAATTGTTTCAACAAAAGAAGGCCAGAACAAAAACTGTGATGCAATTAAAATCAAAAAAGAACTCGAAAATCTTGGAAAAAAAGCCAATATTTACTCAATGGATTTTGTTTCAAATGACGCTCTGCTTGGATTAAAAGCAGAAGCAATAATAAACACTGCCTGCCCCAGAATTAGCATTGATGATTTCAAACAATACAAACTGCCAATAATAAACAAAGACGAGGTTGAATACTTGCTTGGAAAAAGAGACTATGAGAATTATAAGCTGGAAGTTGTTTATTAAATGAATAATTAAGATTCAATAAATTGTGATTAAAATGCCTATAAAAAAACATGAAAAAAATGACCACGCAATTCACAAAGAACAACTTCACACACCCACACAACAAGCAACTGCTTCAATAAACCATCATTTACACCCCTCTCCAAATCAGACCCACACGAAAAAAAGAAACTTTAAAAGAGAAGCCGCAATTATTGCGGGAGCAGTGATAATGATCTTATCTGTTCCAATGGGAGTAAACTTTTTTTTCCTTATTTTATTCACTCAAAAAGAGCAACTAATGCTAAATATTTCAGGAACAATAATCGCAACAGGATTAATTGCATTATTCGGGCTATTTGGGGCAAGGATTTCAACAAAACTCCATAAATTAGCACTAGTACTTCTATTTGTCGCAATGCCTTTTGGAATATTTCATATATTATTAAGAGGAGCATCAATAGTATACAAACAAAATATAGTATACTCCGCAATCCTTGCAATAATTTTATTTGCGGCGCTGATAATAGGTTTTAAGAAAAACACTGAAAAAGAGTAAACCTAAAAAAAACAAATAACCCTATTAATAATAGTAAAATTTAAGAAAAACTTTCAATTAGCACAAGTTAATATAATTTACTACCTATAGCCATACTTTGTAATAAAAAAATCATATCCCCCGCGGACGGATAAAGTAATTTCATTACCAAAACCAAGCGTGCCAGAATTAAAATAACCTCCCGAATAGACATTTTCACTAGAATCAACAAAAACACTCAATCCAAGATCTTGATTAGCCCCAGTGCTCACTGCAGGACCAAAAGCCCATTTTGCAACGCCAAAACCATCATACTTAACAACAAAAAAATCCTTGGTCGAACTACCCACATTATTTAAAATAACTCCATTACCAAAACCAACCGAAGTTGAATCAAAATTTCCTGCCAAATAAACATTTCCAAGAGAATCAACAAAAACAGAACTACCAAGGTCATACCCTGTGACTCCAGTTCCACTCGCAGGGCCTTGGGCCCATAGTGCATTACCATCAGAGCCATACTTTACTACAAAAAAATCACTAAAACCTTTATTTGTTAAACTAATCGAATTGCCAAAACCAATATCAGAATAATAATACCCAGCTAAATAAATATTGCCGCCCAAATCAACAAAAACAGAACTACCATAATCATTACCAGCCCCAGTGCTGGCAGCCGGATTGGCCGCCCACAAAGCATTGCCACTAGAATCATACTTTACCAAAAAAAAGTCATAAAAAGTTGCCCCGCCACGATTAGTTAAAGAAATCCCATTACCCAAGCCCAATACATTTGAATCAAAATAACCCGATAAATAAACATTATTTGTTGAATCAACAAAAATTGACGTCACCTGTTCAGAACTTGAGCCAGTACCCGCGCTAGAGCTTTGAGCCCACTGGGCAACCCCGCCAGAATTATACTTAACAACAAAAAAATTATACAAAGCACGGTTATTATTTATAGTTTTACCATTACCAAAACCAAGATTAATTGACTGAATAACCGATGCATAAAAATACCCTGCCAAGTATATGTTTCCGTCCGAATCAACAAAAACTGCTTTGGCTTCATCATCAGTTGTTCCAGTTCCAGCAGCAGCATTAGTAGCCCACTGGGCAACCCCGCCAGAATTATACTTAACAACAAAAAAATCTAATCCCCCTCTCTGACTAAGATTAACATCATTGCCAAAACTCATATTGAAAAACATTGCTGAAGACAAACCTCCTGCAACATAAACATCGCCATTAAAATCAACAAAAACAGAGTTGCCATAATCATCACCAAAAGCAGTTCCGGCAGCAGGATTCTTAGCCCACTGGGCAACCCCGCCAGAATTATACTTAACAACAAAAAAATCTGTGCCCCCGCGCAAAGTCAAATTAACATCATTACCAAAACTCAGATTTGAAGAACTAAAAGAACCAGTTAAATAAACATTCCCGCTAGAATCAACAAAAACCTGTTTAAGATAATCATTACCAGTCCCTGTCGCAGCATTTTGATTTCTAGCCCATATTGCCCCAAATGGCTGAATTACTCCTTGATTAGAAACAGTATTTGGCACACAATCCACAGTCTTACTAATATGTTGCTTTTTTTCTAATCCAGTATTACTAGTCATAACTATTTCAAAATCACAAATCTTTCGAGTATCTCCCGCGCTACAAATACACGCACTGCCCAAATTGTCTAAAGAAAAACTTGCCTCCCCCCCGCCAGGAACAAAAACATCATTAAAAAATTTATCAACCACACTAGACCCGCTGCCAACTGCCCTAATGTTACTAACAGAAAAACTTTCTCCAGTACTATTCTTCAAACGCAAAACTGTGTCCCCATTAGCATCACTTGCCCCTTCAAGAACACTAATTCCTCCCGCACCAATCTTCCCACCCAAATCCTGACTAACAACAACAGCACTAGATCCACTAGAAAAAAAACCAGTAGCCAAACCAGCCACAAATAAACTAATAATCACAACAACCGCAAGA
>CAZIPK010000060.1:0-6774 GCA_964541135.1 uncultured archaeon
AAATCAAAAACAATGCTTTTTACTGATTTGGCTATATTTATATGGTTTTTGCTTCATACGTTCTAGGGGGTGTTAATTAATGGCTAGAAATGGGGTTGGAGGGTACGCTTTTTTGATTGGTTTCATTTTAGCAGTGCTCTTTGGAGTAGTTGTTGGTGCAGTTCCCGCATGGGTTGGGGGGGCTTCAGCATGGATTGTAGTATTGCTGATAATCCTTGGCTTGGTTGTGGGGCTATTGAATGTTAAGGACCAACACATAAACGAATTTCTCATAGCTGTAATTGCTGTAACCATGATAGGGCTTATTCCTATTACCCAAATAGGCGCGGTTTATGGACCGTTAAGCGTTCTATTGGCGGCAATCCTTCAGTACATAGTTGCTTTCTCAGCACCGGCAGCGCTGGTTTTGGGTTTAAAGCAAATATGGGTATTAGGCTACACTAAGGCAAACTAAAGAAAGTTTGCCTTTTTTTGGCAAATCACAAATTTATTTTTTTTTGTTTATTTTTTTAGTACTGATTTTTAGTTACTCTTTGTAAATTTTTTGTTGATTTTTGTCTGTATTTTTTTTAGAAATTTTTTTTGTGAAGTATGTTTAAGCATTTTTTTTCAAAGCTAATTTTTAGAAAATTATTTTTGTGAGAATTTTTTTGATATTTTTTTGAAGGTTTTTTTGAAATAGCTTTTTTGGCTGTTTTGGCGCTCTAATCCTGTTTTTATTTCTTTTTTAATGATTAATTTCATAATTATGCCAAAAATCGAGTTTTCATTATCAGAACAGCAACAGGCTTTGCATGAGTTGCAGTTTAGGGACAGAGTAAAATCAGCCCAATATCATTACTCAAAGAGCTTTGAATTTGGTGAGAGTATTTTGGCTTCTTTAAGTGGAATTATTCGCACATTTTGCTCGTTAAGCAAGAATTTTGAATTTGATTCCTTTAAAGTCGGTGTTTCTTGGCCCAAAATTGTTGGTGAAGAGGAAAAAGATGGGCTTAGGAAGAGTTTTCAGCTGAAATTAACTAATGCTGTTGCACTAAAACTGAATAAATCAAAGGACTTCTCAAATCCTGATGCGGAATTTTTGGTGGATTTTAATAAAAAAGCCGTTTTTTTGAGAGTAAAGCCGGTTTATGTTTTTGGTTATTATTGCAAGTATTCAAGAGAGATTGCGCAAACAGAGTATTTTTGCAACAAGTGCAGGGGAAAAGGTTGTTGGTATTGTAAAGACACGGGGCATTTTTGCAAGGAAAGCGTTGAGCAGTTATTGGGGAGAATAATTGTTCCAAAATTTAAAGCGAAACTAATGATCCTTCATGGGGCGGGGAGGGAGGACATGGATGTTTTGATGCTTGGAAAAGGAAGACCTTTTATTGTTGAAATTCTTGCTCCAAAAAAAAGGACAGGGAATTTGTTGGAACTTGAAGAAAAGATTAATTCAAAGTATAAGGGAAAGATAAGTGTTGCAAACTTAAGATTTGCTTTGCCGGGCGAAGTTAGTGTAGTGAAGGATTTATTGCATGACAAGATTTATGATGCGTTTGTTGTTTGTGATTCTGGTTTTGATTTGCCAAAAATTAAGCTAAATGAAAAAATTGAAGTAATTCAGTCCACTCCGGCCAGGGTTGCAAAGAGAAGGGCTGATTTGGAGCGTAAAAAAGAAGTTATTGTTTTGGAAGTTGAAAAAATTTCAAGCAGGGAGTTTATAATTAAATTAAGGACAAGCCACGGCACCTATGTTAAGGAATTCATTTCAGGCGATGAGGGGAGGACAAAACCCAGTATTTCCTCGATTTTGGGTATTAATTGTTCATGCGTTTTGCTTGACGTGGTTGAAATTTGCGAGTGAATAAAATTTAATTTTGGTTAGTTAAAGTGCATACTAAAATAATTATTTTATTTTTTTTGTTAAGCTTTTTATTTGAATGAATCGCTCAATTTCATTTGTGTTTTTCCTATCCCCTTTATTTTGCTTCTTTCCCCTATCTCAAAATCGTAGCTAAAGTATTCAAGCCCGTATTGTTTTAGTAATGTTAGTGCGGTTTTTCTGATGCTTGGCGCAAGGAGTATCCCTCGCGTTTCTATTCCTTTCATTTTTTGAACTTCTTCAGAATATCTTTTTAATTGAGTCACTGAATTGTAATCCGCCTGCCTTCTTTTTAATTCAATTACTACAAATCTTCCTTTCTCATCTTGGGCGATAATATCGCAAATCCCTTTTTTGAAGTACTGCTGCTGGTTTATCGGTTTTAATCCTGGCTCAAGGAAGGATAAGTCATCCATTAAAGCATCATTTAATTCGCGTTCAGACCCGCTTAGGCGCAAGTCATTGCTTTTAGGCAAATCGTAGGATACAATATCCTCAATTGCGGTAAAATCCACGTTAATCGTTTCTTTTGGGCTTAGCTTTTTTGCTAAAAGAAGTAATCTTGCTTCCCCGTCTTTTTCTATTTTGTCGCAGGAGATTTTGGCGTTCACCATATAATTGGTGGGCCGTATCAGCCGGTTTTCATGGATTGAAACTGAACTATCTGCTTTTATCATTACTAGCCTTTTGCCTAATGGCAGGGTGGATGATGCTCTTCCAATATACTTTACTTCGCATTCTCCAATAATTAAACACAGATGGTTATTTTTTATGGAATCAAGTATTTTGTGCTGTGCGTCATGAAAGTGCATAACAAATCCCTCATAAAATAAAAAATTTAATTTTTTAATTTTGTTATTTAATTTTTTAATAATTCTTAATTTTAAACTTATTTAGCGCAATTTTTGATTTTTTGTTATTATATTTCATTGAGTTTGTTTTTCTTAAATTAATTATTTTGCCATTATTTTTTTTATCCCAGTTTTCTAAACCCATTTTTTGTTATTAAATAATCATTTTCAATCCTAATGCCGAATTTTTTGTTGTTTACTCCTGCTTCAATTGCCATGACCATTCCTTCTTTTAACTTGAATTTGCTCCTGCTTCCAACTCCTTCCGGAAAATCGTGGACTTCAAGGCCTATTCCATGCCCAAGCGCATAAGGAAGAGAGCCGAGGATTTTTGTTTTTTCCCAAAGTTCTTGGGCGCTAACCCCTGGCTTTAAAATTGATTCAACAGCATTAATGCATTTTTTTACAAGCTCTAATTTTTCGCAGTAATTTTTATAATCCTTATTTTTTTTGCTTATCAAATTTTCATTAAAATAAATGCTTTCAGAAAGGTCTGCACAATACCCTTTGTATTTTGCTCCAATATCAAAAAGCACTGGACCAGTAGTTAATTTTGTTTTGGTTGATGGGTGGTGGATGTCGCCAGTATTTTTTCCAAAAGCGATATTGAATTCAAAGGCTTTTAAAAATCCATCTTCAAATAATGCTTCTGTCATCTTTTTGTTAATTTCTTCTTCCGTCACTCCATTTTTTAACCAGCTTTTTGCTTTTTTAAGAATTTTTCTTGTTTGCCTCACGGCTTTTGTTATTTTTTTTATTTCTTCAGGGTTTTTTATTTCCCTCATTTCTTCAAGTTCTTCCAAAACATTGACAAGTTTTCTTCCTTTAAGGAATTTTTTCAGGTTTTTAAAACTTAGCACGGTTTGGTGGCGAGGGTTATATCCAACGGTTTTTCCAGCGTATTTTTTTAAGTTTTTTGTAATGTCTTTGATTGATTCATATTTTACTACCTTGACTTTTCGCCCAAACTGCCTTTTTGCTTGGTCATAATTAAATGGGTGGGATATCCAGACAGGGATTTTGTTTTTTCTTATTACTAGAATTCCTTCAAACTTTTTGGTTGCATCCTCGCCAAGGTACTTATTTATTAGAGGGTCTTCCCAGTAGTCATGAAAGTTTCTCAAAACTACCGAATCAACTTTTTCCCACAAACCCATGAAAAATTCCCTTTTAGTAATGCTTAAAAAACAGAGTTTTGAAGGGCGTTATCGCCCTTCATTTTTACTGGCTTGATTTTATTTGCACGACTTTTGTACTTCTTTAATTAACTTTTCAGGCAGTTGGTTTATTTTTGAACTTTTTGGATGATTAATTTTTATTTGTACTCAAAGAACGCCTTGTACGCTTTGTATGCTGAGTAAATGTCTATTTTGCTTGCAACCTCAAATGGGGAATGCATTGCCAGTACCGGCGGACCCATGTCTATTATATCCATGTTGTATTTCGCAAGCAGGTAGGATATTGTGCCGCCCCCGCCCTGGTCAACTTTTCCCAGTTCGCCAAACTGCCAAGGAATCTTTGAAGTATCCAGCATTTGCCTAATCCACGACATGTATTCTGCATTTGCATCGCTTGCAGAGTATTTGCCTCCGGCTCCTGTGTATTTCTCCACTGCCACACCATAACCTGATTTATTGACATTTGTTGGGTCAATTTTGTCTAAGAATTTTGGGTCTATGCCGTTTGTTACGTCTGCGGAAATTGCTTTTGAGTTTGAAAGAATTTCTTTTGCGCTGGCATCCTCTTTTCTTAGTTTTGAAAGTTTTTCCAAAAAGTTTTCAAAGAAAAGTGATTCCATTGAAGTGTTTCCAACGCTTCCAATTTCTTCCTTGTCAACGAGAAGAACTAATTTTGGATTATTTTCTTTTGATTCAATGACTGACTGGACTGCTGCATATGCGCAAACACGGTCATCGTGTGCAGGGGCGCCAATCATGCCGTAATCAATTCCAATATCCCTTGCTTCCAAAGAAGGGTATAATCCAAGTTCTGCGGAAACAAAATCATGTTCGGTTATTTTGTATTTGTCGTTAAGCGCTTTTAGAAAAGTTGCCTTAAGTTTTTCTTTAATTTTTTTATCTTCGATTGGAATTGAAGCGCCGATTGCGTCAAGTTCTTCGCCTTTTATTATGTCCTTGGCGGCTTTTTGCGTCCAGTCAACTCCTTCTAGGTGCGGCAAAAGATCGGATATTACAAATACAGGGTCAGTTTTTTTATCACCCAGTTTTACTTCAATTGGCTCATTCTTTTTATTGAATACAATTCCCCTCATTTCAAGCGGGATGTTAAGCCACTGGTATTTTTTAATCCCCCCATAATAGTGGAGATTAATCATCAAAAATGGTTCTGATTCATAAAGCGGATTTAATTTTAAATCGAGCCTTAATGTGTCAATATGCGCGCCTATTATTCTTAATCCGTCAGAGAGTTTTCCTTTTCCAAGGTCAATTAATAATATGTTTTTGTGGTGGTTTATAGCATATATTTTTTTACTTGACGGTGTGGCGTTTTTTAGTTCAATGAACCCGTTCTTTTTGGCGAGCTTTTCTGCCCACACAACTATTTCCCTTTCGGTTTTGTTTTCGTCCAAAAATTTTTTGTAATCTTCGCAGAATTTGAAAGCCTCTTTTTTTTCGCTAAAAAGCATTTCCCATGCACTTTTCTTTTCAGCAAATAATTCTTTTTCTAGTGCGCTTTTTTCTTCACCCTCTTTAACCATAATTAAACCACCATTTTCTAGCAATAAGTAGCAAAAAAAAGCTTATAATTGTTGCCAAAAGCACTTAATTCGACTAAAGCTTGTTTAACTCCCAAAGCTAAAAAGCAAATTTGGTTTAAAACCAACCAAGCTAGAAAGCTAAAAAGAATCAAATTAGCATAACTGCCTGGTTTTTTTTTTAATTTTACTCCTTTTTTACCATTGGAAGACCTGTTGTCTGGTTTTCAACCACTTTGTACCCTGCCGGCAAATCAATTCCGCCTTCGGGGCTTTTTGAAAAGAAGAATAATTTTCCCCTTGAATGCAAATAATACTTAACTCCTCTCGAGTTAGTGTGTTCATAACCCATTTAAACCACCTTATTCATAATTGTTTTACTACTTTAAATTACTTTCCACCAAGGGTTTTATTAATATATTAGAATGGATTAATTTCTTGGGGATTTGATGTCTGCAAAAAAATCAAAGAAAATTGCCCAATCAGGGCCAGTTGAAGTCGAGCCCATATTGAACACTGCAAAGAACATAAAGAATTTTTTAGACCTTGGCAAGGGAAAAAAGGTTGCGGTTATTGCTGATAATGACCAGGACGGGCTTACTGCCGCAGTCATGGTTAAACTATTTCTTGATTCTCAAAAAGCAGAGTCAATAGTGGCTTTTTATGATCATTATTCTAAAAAACTGTCCTATCCTAAAGAAGAGTTTATTAAGTTTAATCCTGAAAAGACAATATTTCTTGATTTAAGTGATGGTTTTGTTTCTGAGCTGGTTAGTGATCTTGGAAATTCTGTAGGGCCATTTATTTCAATTGACCATCATCAAAGAGAGGTTGTGAGGGGAAATGCGTTTAAAAGTCTTGTAGTAAAACCAAGTAGTTTTTCTTCAATTGAACCGTCAAAGTATCCTGTATCAAAAATGGTTTTTGATTTGTTTGGCGGGGTTGATTGGATTTGTGCAATAGGAATTGTGGGTGATTTTGCTTTTGATTATTGGTCGGATTTCTTGGCGGGGGTAAAGAAAAAATATAAATTAAATCAAAAAAATTTGTTAAAAATGGATGATGTTGTTGCTTGCGTGACTTCCCAGCACCCTGAGAAAATCAATTCTTTGTTTGAGTTATTAACTAAATCAAGGTCTCCTAAAGACCTGCTTTCAAGCGAATTTGTTGCGTTAAGAAAGCTTTTTGATGCCAAACTAAGATCACTTGAAAATCTTTTTGATAAAAACGCGCAATGCTTTGAGGACATGCAGATTTGTTTTTTCAAATCAGACCCGCATTTTGCTTCAAAATTATCTAATATTATTTCTCAAAAACACAAGTCAAGTGTGATAATAATTTAT
>CAZIPK010000061.1:0-6718 GCA_964541135.1 uncultured archaeon
TTGGTTGACCGCGGTTATAGGCGTAAAAAAGTAGTAAGCATTTCAAATCTTCAAAGGTTTGTCAATAAAATTAGGGAATTAAAACAAAGCTATACTTTAGATCAACTTGCCCCAAAAGTAGGCCTTAGAAAAGAAACTTTACTTTTTGGTTTGCATAAAAATCCAGAGTATAATAAAAGATTAACTTATTTTGGGGGAGGCGGAAGGGTTTATGTTCCAAGAGAAATTGCCGAGAAATTAATTCATTTGCACAGCATTTCTTTTACTGCTAAAGAAGCTTGGTCTGAATTAAAAGCCCACGGGGTTGAAGTTAACTTTTTGCAGGTTTATAAATACCTTTGGCAGGGGCATCTTAAAATAGTTGGTTCAACTCTTGGTGGATGGTTATTAATTAGCCGCGAAAGTTTGCGTGAATTTATAAGCAATCAGGAAAATTTTAGAGGAGTGGTTTCAAGATTAAAACAAACAGTAAAAGAACGCCCCGGGGAGATAGCAAAAAGCGTGCGTGGCAAAAAACTCGATGAATTAAGTGCATTTGAAGTTACTTCTTTATTTGTTGAGGCCCAAGAAAACGAGGCAAGTTTTGAATTGCTCAGGGAATTAACTGCAGGAATAAAAAGAAAAATCGTTGGCAAATATATCAGAATGAAATCAAAAGCTGATATTGAAGCAGATTGCGATTATGCTTTATGGATGGCTGTAAAAAAAATCAAGTACCCTTTTAAGGGATTGCCAAGCGCAAAAGCATTTATTTACAAAACAATGAGTGGCACAGTTTTGCAGGAAGGAAGAAAAAAAAGAATGAAAGAAATTAGTTACGAAGACTCGCCTGAAGCATACACCCAGATTTATGGCACCCCAAATTATGACGACTAATCAAAAAAGAATCAGAAAAATAAATTAAAAAAAATAAATATTCTTTTCAAAAATAAAAAAAATAAGGCTGTTTTTGCCTTTACTCTTTTTCTTTAGGCTTCCTTAAAAGTGTGTATTGGTGAGTATCAAAAAGAAACATTGAGTGGTAGCCTTCTTTTTCTATTTCTAACTTAACACCGCCCCGATTTAATCTGTCCAACAATTGATGAACTAAAATATTGTCAGTTATCGTAAATATTAGTGCCTTTCCGCCTGGCCTTAGCGCTTTGTGAATTCCTTGGAGCGTATCAAGCCTAAAAGGAGATATTGCAATTACTCTGTCAAAGTAATTTTCAAATCCTTTAATTCTATTTATGTTAACTATTTTGTGCCTTACCCCCGGCCTCCTACTTTTTGGGGCGACTTTTGGCAAACCTAATTTTCGATTAACCTCTACTATCCATGGGTCAATATCTGAAACAACCAGTTCGCCTTTACCCCCTATTTTGGATTGCCAGGCTTTGTAATAAGGCACTGGCCCGCTTGCTAGTTCCAGCACTTTTTGCCCTTTTTCTAATTGGGCAAGTCTTCTAACTCTTAAGTGAATTACTGGGCTTCCAAGAAAAGTTGCCCGCATTAATGGCGCAACATACCTACAAAATCTGGCCCGAAACCTGTTATCAAAACGAGTATTAGAATATCGGCTCTTGTGCTTATCCATAAAATAATACCCCTTATTCAGATATAATAAACTGCTTTTTGTCTTTATCCTGCTATTTATTTATTGAATTAATTTCTAAAATTAGCTTTTATTTTTCAATAGTTCTATTCTTTGAACTAAAAAAATATTATTGACAACAGCAAGGATAAAGCAATAAGCGAGAAAGCCCCTTGAAGTATTGTTATTCCCAAAAATATCCTTGAAAATCCAAGACCCTGGATTTTTTTTACAAAATAAATATGCGAATTCATAAAAAAAAGCATCCACGGGACTATAATTACACAAACTTGAACTACCCCCATAAAAATATCTCCTGGGAGTATTTGCAAGAAAACCCAGTTAGCCAGTTTTGATATTATAAGCAAAAGCGAGACAACAAGCGGTATTGCTGAATACATTACGAATAAAATGAATAATCCTTTTTCCCTCATTTCTAACGCCCTTTGCCAAACTCTTTAAGTAATTTACTTTCTTTTGATTAATTCTTTAATTAAAACTTTTCTAATATTGTTTTTCAAGTATATAAATGCTAAGGGCTGGGATTAGAGAACCTTGTTTTGACTCTTTGCATAGCAATTTGTAATATTCTTTATGCTTGTATAAATTCATAATTATCAGGATTTGCCACTTTCTCAATACTTAAGCGTGACGTCAAATCCTGACGAAAGAAATAGTTGTTATCATACCCCGACCGGGCGTGTTGGCGATTTTGTCATATTGTCCCCTATTTATATATCGCCTCGGTTGGAGGTTTTATTATGGATTATGCGAAGCAGTTAGAGAACTATTTGGGTTTTTTGGATAAGGATTTTCCGGTTGGTTCTCGGTATATTAGTTTGCATAAGAAAGTTGATTCTTATAATGCAGGTTTGATTAGGGAGTTTGCTAGGAATTATCAGTCTTTGCCTAGTGAGCCTAATGATCGGCGTGTTTTAGTTACTTGTCATAGGTTGAAGAGTATTTCTTGTATGGTGGGTAATAAGCCGCTTGATGGTTTGGTTGAAGATGATTTGAAAGAATTGAATAGAGTTATTCGTGAACGAAAACTTGTTGCGGGTTATGAGTTTAGAAAGACTTTAAAGCGGTTCTTAAAATTAAAGGATAAGAAAAAGTTTTTTGACTTGATTGATTCAGAGTATCTTAAATCGCCTAATTCAAAGAATAATTCTGAAAAGCCTGTTAATCCTAATGAGTTTTGGGATTTAGAACAAATGGATGCATATATTAGGGCTAGTAAGGATTATTCGCCAAGACAATTGACTTGGGCGGGTTTGTGGTTAACTAGTGGGGCTCGTCCACATGAAATATTGGGTTTGCGAAAGTGCGATTTGAGTGTTAAGAATGAGCAGTTAGTAATAAAGATTTGTGAAGGAAAAACTGGTTCTCGGATGATTGTTCTTGAGCCCCAAGAAACTAAGCAAGTTTTGGAGTACCTAAAACCCCATCTTGGCACTTTAAACGATAACGATAAACTATTTAGGATTAGTTGGTTTCAACAGAACAAGATTCATAAAAAAATATGCAAAAAGATTAATTTACCTGAGAATAAGTCAAGAACCCTCTATATTGCACGCAAAATGTGCTTAACTAGATTTTACAATACTTATGGGTTGGCAAAAGCGGCTGCCATGGCAGGGCATACGCCCGGGGCAAAGGCAATGAGGCACTATGTGGCTCTAAAAGAAACTGAGTTATTAGGCACTGAATTGCTTCCGAGAGTAATAAAAAAAGTTTGTCCAAATCCTAACTGTTTGCATGAAAATGATGCAAGCGAAACACAATGCACAAAATGTAAAGGCCCACTTGATAAACAAGCTTTTGCAACCATCATTAACCAAAATATTGAAGAAAAAATCAGCAACCAGCTTGAACTCATTAAAAAGGACTTCATGATAAAGATGTTAACCCTTCAAAATGACCAAACTAAACAAGCAATAGCAGTTCCTGCATGACTATTGAAATGGGGCTTTGGCCCCAATTTCAAAAGAAACCTAATAAAATAGTTTGGTCATAATTTCAATTATGGTAAGTAATCTTTGTAAAGAATTATATGAATGTGCTGAAAGGGACATTAATGCCTCAAAATTATTGCAACAAAAGGGAGATTATGCAAACTCTGTTTATCATCTTCAACAAGCAGTGGAAAAAGCAAACAAATCATTTGCTGAAGTACATTATCCTGGCTATCAAATAACTTACAAGGCATTATTAAATATAAGCCACAAATCCCCCTATGCCTCAATAGAACCATTAGAAAACAATTACTTGCCTGAGTGCCGTTCTATTGATCCAGATGCTGAGAAAAAAATTGCTGCTGCAAAATCCGATATGTTAGACAAAAAAAAATGTCTAATGAATGCCAAAATGACTTCTATTGAAATAAACAATATTTTAGAGATTTATGAAAAAAATAAAACCAACCCTTTTGTAAGTCAATGTGATATTTCAATGGTTCAATTAAGATTGTATTTGCTTAGCATAATAACATATGCTCATGAAAGCTTTACTAGGTACCCAACAAACAGTTTTTCACCAAAAGAATATACACCAGGGCTAGGAATTGTTGATGAGCTTCAAAAACTAATAGATTTTGCCATTGAAACCATGAATACTCAAAAAAAGCTCATGAATGAACATACTGAGTAACCAACTATTTTGCCTATTAAAAGAAGCTTTTTGCGCGGATATTTTTCCGGGGAGTCCGCTTAAATTGCCCCATTTGCTAAACAGGGCGCAGGGCGAGCGTGCAGGTTTGCAGGGAATTAAAGAGTTTTTTCTTGTTGTGTAGTTCTTTTTTTTAATAATTCAACATGTTTTTGAAGTTTTGTTTTTATTTGTATATATCTGCTTATTGGCGATTTTAAGTCTTCTGTTTTGTTTGAAACTTTTAATTCTAAGGCCTCAATGCAAGATAGAAATTTTTCATTGCAAATTAAATCCAGATTAATATTCTTTTCTTGCTTAAGTCTTTTTTTGATTGTAAGTAAGTCTTGTTCTTGATTATTTGTGGGATTTATTTTTTTTGGTATTCTAACTATTGGAGTCCAAAGCATGAATATGGGAGTATATTCAGGGAATTTTTTAGCATAACTTGAGTCTTTTTTAAATTTTTTAGTCATTCTGTCAACATTGTCTGGACGATTATTTTTTGTGTATTGGATACCTGTTTCTAAATGGGTTGCTACTTCGCATAAGTATATTTTCATAGCCTTTGTGTCAATACCAACTACATCAATTTCTCCTTGCTGATCCGTTGTTTTTATATTATATGCAATAAATTCACAATCTTTTACTTCTTTTAAATACTCACCAACTAATTGTTCTCCAGGATCTTCCATAGTTATCATTAAACTTATATTTTGCCCCTTAATAATAATTATGCTAAGCGCTTATTTTAGTTAAAATCCATTTATTTTCCTCCTTTTCTTTTCACAGAATTTTTGTCACTTTCGAGCCTCGTTCTTGGCCTGAATCCAGCCTTTGTTTTTTTTTATTTAATCTTATTTTTCACCTCCTTTTTTGAACGAATTTTTTTCTTTTAACTCGTTGCTTGTCAGCTTAAAGCTTTACCCCTTGGGTCGCTTACTGCTAAAGCGTTTAATGCCGCCAAATCAACGTAAAGGGGTTTTCGTGAAAAAATTCGTTTTCCACTCAGGAGGTGATTGAAAATGCAATTTCACGAAAAAAAACAGATATTCGGCGAGCCGCACACTTGCCAAGAATACTTAGCCCACATGGGTAAGAAGGTGAAAGAATGAAGCTAAAAGAAATCACTGTTAACGTATCCCAAAAAGTGGGTACTGCAAATTACGGTTCAAAAGGCTTTGGTCTTTCAGCAACCGCTGAATTAGCTGAAAATGATGATTTGCTTCGAGTTAAACAAGATTTGACCAACAAATTGAGTCAAATGCTTGACTTTGAAATCAAACGCATCAAAGTAGAAGGTGATAAAAAATGAATCAACCATCTTTAGTAGAAATATACGGGGAGCCAATCTCCGTATACACAAAAGAACAAGCCATCGAAGACGGCATACTTGTAAAAGTCGGCTACCTTTCCAACCTAAAACTACCAGTACTTTTCACAACAAACTTATTCAACGAAGTAAAAGACCACTACAACAACATAATAAAAAAAGGGTTAGAAATGCTCAACCAAAAAGACCCAGAAGACTCAGAACACTCACGCATGCGAATCGTAGAAAAAGGACAAATCTGGGTAATTGCAAACTCAGAAGGGGTGACCTTTATGAAACCGGAAGACTACTAGCCATTTTTATGGCTTCAGATAAGCTACAATTGCAATAATAACTTGAAGTACTGCAAGACCAACAACAACCCAAGTAAATCTATTTGCAGATTTAGTCTGTTTTTCCATACTTTTTTGTAAATTTGCGATTTGGGATAAAAATTCATTTGACTTTGTTATATTATCGTTAAACATTTTCATTTCGGAATTTAATCCAGAAAATGCTCCTTGAAGATTATTGAGTGTTACTTTAAAATCATCTAACTTTTTTTTACTCTGCGCGTTTTGAAATATCTTAATCCAACCTCTAGTTTCTCTGCTAATATCAGAATCTGAAACCATACTTATTCCTCCAATTTAGGCTTTTTCATTCCGTCAGTTTTTGGGCAAGTTCTGCACATTGAGTTCATTAAATCAGGGGTATCTGGGCAATCAGGAAAAAAACCTTTGCAAGCTGGGAATTGCCCTGCTTTTGCCATTTCAGATTCGCCTTCGCTCCTAAACTTTTGTGTTTTCCAATAATTAAGACCTGCCATAAAATCACCATTAACTAACTTTTACTTGTCCATTCATAAGCATGGGCAAAAGCCAATCACGCAGTTCTGAAAGAGCTTGGTTTTCAATTTCGCCATTAATCTCCAGGTTCTTCTTCAAAATCACTTCATCAACGTCTGGCGGGAATCCTCCGATCCATAATTCTCTTACTAAAATCTAGCCTATATTTTTTTTAATTTATTTTTAAAATAAATATTTAATCACGAATGCAATTATAATTTATATATAAGATATTAGCAAAATAGTTATAGATATTCATTATATTTATATTTCGTATCCAAATAAAATATACAAATGCAAATGTATATTCTTTCAAGGAGGGGGAAAAGTTGAAAGCCT
>CAZIPK010000062.1:0-6369 GCA_964541135.1 uncultured archaeon
AATCTTTCGTTAAAGAGTATTTAATCAGCCTTCCTAGTTTTGGAGCAGGAACTTCAGCTTTAATGAAGGAACTCAAAAACTCGCTTATTGCAGAGGCAGTAATTAAGGCTGATTCACTTATTGACCCTGCTTTTATTGAATCGCTTAAGCGGCATTTTAAGGAAAGAGCGCAAAAAATTCTTTCCGTAGAACTTCCAAAAACCCCAGCAGACAAGAAGGACGAGCTTATAGGGGCTTTGATGCAGGAGATGCTTGGCTTAGGAAAGCTTGAAATGATTCTTGCCGATCCAAATCTTGAAGAACTTGTAGTGAACCAAAGCCGCGAGCCTGTCTGGGTTTATCATAAAAAGCACGGCTGGCTTAAAACAAATATTTTCATTAACTCAGAAGAAGAAATTCATAATTACGGAAGCATTATTGCAAGGAGGGTGGGAAAACAGATAACCACGCTTGACCCTTTACTTGACGCCCACTTGACGAGCGGGGATCGTGTTAACTCCACTTTATTCCCTATTTCAAACAATGGAAATACTTTGACTATAAGGCGTTTTAGGCGCGAGCCCTGGACAGTAACTGACTTAATTAAAAGCAATACTGTTAATTCAGAAATGATGGCACTTCTTTGGGAGGCAATGGAGTATGAATTAAATATTATTTTTTCCGGAGGCACCGCTTCAGGAAAAACAACCATGCTTGGCGTTTGCCTGCCTTTCATCCAGCCAAACCACAGGGTTCTTAGCATTGAGGACACAAGGGAACTAAGACCGCCTGAATTTTTGCATTTTGTCCCATTGACTACAAGGGAGCCTAACCCTGAAGGGAAGGGCGGCATAAGCATGCTTGATTTGCTTGTAAACTCTTTAAGAATGAGGCCGGATAGAATAATTGTGGGAGAAATCAGGCGAAGAAAGGAAGCTGAAGTAATGTTTGAAGCAATGCACACGGGGCACAGTGTTTACAGCACGATTCACGCAAATACTTCTGATGAAACAATTAGGAGGCTGACTAATCCCCCGATAAATATTCCTTTAAGTATGCTTGATGCGGTTCACTTAAACGTGGTGATGTTTCGTAATAGGAGGCTTGGAGCAAGAAGGGTACTGCAGGTTTCAGAATTATTAATGGAAAAGCACGGCACTGGTGAGGAAGTGGTGCGGCCCAATGTCTTGTACAGGTGGAGAAGTTCTGATGACAAAATTTCTAGGCACAATGAAAGCATACGGCTTTTTGACGAGCTTTCCCTGCACACGGGTTTAAACAAGAATGAAGTAATGGAAGAGATTGAGAAAAAGAAAAGCGTGCTTGACTGGATGGTTAAATTTGATGTAAATAATGTTAATTCGGTTGGGAAAGTCATTGCCCAGTATTATAAGTATCCTGAATATATTCTTGACGCAGTAAAGAAGAGAATTCCTTTGGAGGTTTAAGATGGACATCATTCCTTTTGCCCCGTTCCCAATCAAGGCTTTAAAAAAAATTAGTGAGCCTTTTGAAGGATTTGGATACAGATTGTCAAAATTGTCCCCTTCGCTTGAAAAGGACTTGTCAACATCAGGAATCAAGCTTTCCGTTGAGGAGTATGGCGCGGTAATGGCATTTAGTTTTTTCTTTTATATTTTAATATTTTCAATACTAATGATTGTTGTTTTGTCAAAGTTTGTGACCACTTTTTCAAAAATTGGCGCCATTAGCGTCCCTCACTTTATTCTTGTTGGAATAGTGATTGGAATTGTGGTTGGCTTTTTGGTTATAATTCAAATGATTGCTTATCCAAAGATTAGGACAAAAAAACGCGTGAGGGACATTGAAAGAAACCTTGTGTTTGCTTTGAGGACAATTTTAGTCCAGCTTAAAAGCAGGGTCAGCTTGTTTGATTCCCTTTACATGATTGCCTCAACGAATCGTTATGGCCAATTAAGCGTTGAAATGAAGAAAGCGGTTGATAAAATAAACACTGGAATTGATGAAGAGGACGCTTTGCAGGAACTGGCGGTAAATAATCCAAGCCCTTATTTAAGGAAGGCTTTGTGGCAGATAGTTAATGGGATGAAAGCGGGGGCTGATGTTTCAGACATATTAACTGAAAGCGTTAGTTCCATGACTAGAGAGCAACAGATTGAAATAGAAAAATATGGTAATAGCCTTAAAATCCTCTCCCTTGTGTACCTGATGCTTGGAGTAATTATCCCCGCGCTTGGGCTGACTTTTTTGATTGTAATTGGCTCTTTCCCTAAAATGAAGATTTCTGAATTAATGTTTTGGGGATTATTGGGTGGCGTTTTATTGGCGCAATTCATGTTTGTCGGCTTGATGAAATCAAAAAGGCCTAACTTGATGAGTGATTAAAATTAATTAGTTTGAATTTTATTAGGTAAATATACACAATAAAAAGCTCATGCGGAATAATTAAAATGCAGTTGTTTGGTATTATGGGATTTATATTTTATTAAGTGATTTTAATGTATGAAAGAATTAGCGCGTTATTGCCAAAAAGCATGCGAGATTGGATTATAAAAGAAATCCAGTACTCTGGATTGAAAATAACTCCTGAGAAATTCATCGGCTCTTTGTTGATTCAAAGCATTTCAATAGCAATTATTGCATTTTTGGTTTGCTTATTCGTGTTAAAATTCGGGCTTGTGAATTCAATAGGGGCTTTTGTAGTTGCCCTTGGAGGGGTTTTGGCAATAAACATTTTTTCAATAAGCAACGTTGCGGATTCGAGGGGTCAGACTGTTGAAAAAATCCTTCCTGATGCTTTGCAGTTAATTGCTTCAAACATCAAAGCAGGTTTGACAACTGAAAGGAGCTTGTTTGTGAGCGCAAGGCCTGAGTTTGGGGCGTTAAGTGAGGAGTTAAAGGAAACAAGCAAGCGGATTGTGGTTGGCGACAGGCTTGAAAAAGCACTTCTTAGGATTCCCCTGCGGATAAAAAGCAAGGTTCTTGAAAGGACTATTTGGCTGATAACTGAGGGGATTAAGAGCGGGGGGCAAATAGCGAATCTGCTTGTTCAGTTAAGCGTTGATTTAAGGGAAGAAAACGCATTAAAAGCCGAAGTTAGCTCTAACACCAGCATGTATGTGATGCTTATTTTCATGTCCGCAGCCTTTGGCGCGCCCATGCTTTTTGGAATAAGCAGTTATATTGTAGGAGTGCTTACTGACCAGACTAGCAACATAAATATTGACCAGGAAATGATTGACACTTATTCAACCAAGAATCCCGCTCTTGGTCTTATTGGAATTCCTTCTTCCACGATAAGCGAGGATTTCATAGTATTATTTTCCATGATTGTGTTATTTATTACAAGCATTTTTGCGTCAATGATCCTGGGAGTAATCAATACTGGGAGTGAAAAGGCCGGGACCAAATTTGTCCTACCTTTATTGGTTATTTCGTTCATAATGTTTTTCGCAATTAGATTTTTTGTTAAAACCTTTTTTGGCGGAATGATTGTTTAGAAATAATTTTTCGCAACATTAAACGCCTGTGAGCATTTCAAAAGACAACTTAATTAATAAGGCCTCTTAATTAGGCCAATAATTAATTAAATTGATAACTAATTAAACTAACAATCCGACTTGCGTAAATTAAAAGACTAAAAATTAATAATTAACTAAATTTAATCCCTCTTATAATAGGCAAAGAACAAAAGTGGCCTCTAACCAAAAGTAATTCGCTTAAAAAAATAAATAGTTGGAACAGCTAAGGGCTGTTCCAAAAAAGTTTTTAGATTGTTCCGTTGCAAACAACTGTTGCATTAGCTGGCAATCCGCCTTGAGTCACATAATTTAGTGTTACTGTTGCATTGGATAATGTTGTTCCTGCAACTGGTGCGTCAAGACCTGTTACAGTGAAAGTCTGGTTCTTAACAACATTGTTGTCCGGAGTAACTACTCCTGCTCCAGCAAACTGATTTGATCCTGCTGCAGTTATTGCTTGTGATACTCCAATGGTTCCGCCGGTTGCGTTTCTTAGAGTTAATCCAACTCCTCCATTTCCTGCCTTAACAGCCCATTCAGTAACCTGAATAGCTTGTGTCTGGCTTTGGCAAGCAACTCCTCCGGTAGCTCCGCTTGTTACAAAGATTAATACCCCTATAACAATTGCGATAACTATTAGGGCCCATCCGTAAGTCATTAAGTATTCTAAAGCTGATTGTGCCTTATTGTCAAACATCTATAAACCTCCCTTCAATTATTAGGCGATAATCGCCAATTCATTTTTATAAAGGGTTTTCCCCTTTAAAAGGATTTGCATAACAAGTTTTTCTTTTTAAATTAAAAAAAAAACCCCCCAAAATCATTTTTCTTAAAAAAAATCAAATAAAAACCCAAAAAAAGTCTTTGTTAACCTTTCAAAGCACACTAAACACTAAGCAAAGGCCCGGGAATAATTAACAGTAAAATCAAATCAAGTATTATTTAATCAGCTAGTAAGGGGTTACTGTTCCATTGCATATTATGGTGGCATCTGATGGTAACCCGCCTTGGGTAGTATAATTTACTTTTATCGCGGCATTTGATAGAACTGTTCCTGCCGTCGGTGCAGTAACTCCCATTATTCTAAAATTCTCATTTCTTGAAACATTGTTGTCAGGGGCAACTGTTCCTGCTCCGCTAAACTGGTTTACCCCTGTTGCGGTTATAATTTGGGTTATTGCAATCATTCCGCCAGTGGCATTTCTTAGGGTTAATCCAACTCCATCACTTCCTGCTTTGACATTCCATTCAGTTACTTGTATTGTCTGGGTTTGGCTTTGGCAAATAACTCCTGTTGATGCTCCGCTTGTCACAAAAATCAGGATTCCGATAATAATGGCGATTATTATTATTGTCCACCCATATGTAAGCAGATATTCTAAAGCCGACTGGGCATCGTAATCCATTGTGTTATCTAATGTGTTAGCCGACCAAACTCCTTTTCTCATATTAATAGCACGTCATAATGTTCCCATAATGCTTTTTTTATTTAAAAATATTTGCTTAAGATTCACTTAATTTAATTAATCCTTTCAAAAGTTTGAAATTTGCAATGCTTTAAAAATAGTTTATGCGCTTTTTTAATTATAGTTATGCGAGTTGTTTAGATGAATGATTTGGAAAGGGTTAAGACTGGGGTGCCGGGTTTTGATGCGCTTGTTTCGGGCGGAATTCCTAAGGATAACCTTGTTGTTGTTAGCGGGGACCCTGGTAGCGGGAAAACAATTTTTTGCATGGAATTTATTTATGCTGGCGCCAAAAAATTTGGTGATCCGGGCGTTTTCATTTCGCTTGAAGAGACAAAAGAGGATGTTTTGCGTTTAGGAAAATTATTTGGATGGGATTTTGACGGGCTAATTGCAGAAAAAAAACTCGAGATTGTAACTGTTGATTTGTATGATTTTGACCAATTGAAGGACATTATTGAGGACACTATTAACCGTGTCGGGGCGAAAAGGATTGTAATTGACCCTGGAGTAATTTTTCGGCTTTATTTCAGTAAGGAGCTTGAGGCGAGAAAAAAGATTCTTGAGCTTGGGAAGATGCTTAAGGAAAGCGGGTGCACATCAATAATAACGAATGAAACAAGCACCATGGAGAATGATTTGTTTGGATTAGAGGAATATGTTGCTGATGGAGTAATTATTCTTTATCATAAAAAGATTAAGGACAAGTTTGTCAGAAGCATCGCGGTAATAAAAATGAGGGGCACCATGATTAGCGAAAAAACTCACCCAATAATTATTACAAAAACCGGCCTTGAGGTTTTAAACAAGCAGGATGTTTATGAGTGATTTTATGTACTCTAAAAGCAATTTAAGCGAAAATAAGAATGACTCTGACATAGTAATGGAATTATTGAGCCCTAATAAAAGCATTGACCTTAAAATAAAAGAAATGTTTATTGATTTGCCCTCTTCCTTTTCAATAGTCCTTGTAATTCCAAGGGCGCAGCATGACATAAGGTGCGCAAGGCTAATCAAGTATTTTGTTGAAAACGGGTTTGAGGGGATTTATGTAACAATAAACAAAAGCACTAATGAGCTGCTTGAAGAAATGAAAAAAAATAACATTGATTCGGACAAGATTAGTTTTGTTGATACTGTTACGAAGATGGTGGAAGGAAAACAAATTGAGGGGAGTAGGTTCACTTACCTTGAAAGCCCTTCGGATATGCTTGAGTTAAGCGTTGGGGTGGATAAGGCAATTAATTCAATTTCCTCAAAAAAAGCTTTTGTCATAATTGATTCAATAACGACCTTGTTGATTTACAACAAGGAGGTTTCGGTGGAAAAATTTTTGCACGCATTGTCACAGAGAATTAATGACCTTGGCTTTTTGGGGTTTTTCTTTGCTTCGGAATCGACAAACAAGGAGCTTCTTGATA
>CAZIPK010000063.1:0-4068 GCA_964541135.1 uncultured archaeon
TTGGCTGATACGAGCAATTAGCAGTAATTCAGTAACTGTTAGGAACTGTTACCGAAATACCCCTGGGGCAAGTCTGACTAGAGGGGATTAACTTTTTATACACCTTAAATCAAAGTTAATGTGATGAAACTAATTGAAGTGAGTCAGTCCAGTTTACAGCAATTACTAATAACTAATATCTTAACTATTATTTTAGCAGTTGCATTTCAAGCAAATATCATTGTTATTCTATTAAGTTATGTCATACAAACTGCAATTATCACAATATTTGCTTTTGCAAAATTATCTGGTTACAAACCAAGTTCAAGAAAAGAAAAAGTGATTGCAATTGAGACTATGATGGTTATGTTTTTCATTTTAATTTTTAACTTATTTTATATTGTGTTCATCAACATGATGACTCTTTTTCCAGGACTTAAAGCAAATAGTTTTGATTATTTATTCTTGTTAATTGCAAGTTTAATGTTTTTTATAAATCATTATCTATCCTACGACAAACATAAAACAGAGTATAGTAAATATGTTCCAACTTTAGCTCTATCAAAATTATTAATACGCACTGTTTTCATGCACGGGGCACTTATATTTGGAACAATATTCATTATTGGATTAAGTATTCTGGGAGGGGTATTTTCAACAATATTAATAATATTTGCAATGCTAATAAAAACAGGAATTGATTTGGTTTTACACTATACAGAACATAATACAAAAAATGATTTTGTTAGAAATATATTATACAAACACATAAAATAATTATTTTTTATAAAAAAAACGAATGCGAATCCCATTGTTCAAGTCTGACTAGGCAGGATTTATTCCTTCTCGACAGGGACTAACAGTATTTTTGTCTTGACAATCAAGCTTTTTCTTGTTGGGTTATATACAAAGCCTTTTGTAAGGGATTGTGATTTTTGATGGGTTTTACTTTTAAGCTGATTTAGCTGGTCGATTGTTTCTTCCCGCAGCTTTTTGATTTTGTTTCGTATTTGTTGCCCCTTAATTTTTAATTCCCTGATTTTCTTTTCCAAGGCATGGATTTTATTTGTTTTTTCTGCGAGCCGCTTATTTCCAAGCAATTTTCTAATAAATCTTTTTGAATTTATCCTCAAAAGGGAGGTCCTTAAATAATCAATTTTTTTATTAGTTACTTTCAAACTTTTTGAAATTTTTTCTTCCCGTCTCTTTGATTTTTCCAGCAAGAGTTTTTTTGAATACTCCAAATCTTCTTTCATAAAACCAAAATTTAATTCAACTACCTTGCCTCTTTTTTCTTCAACCCCTCCAACTACCTTGCTGGTATAAATCTTTTTCTTTAGGGCCCGCTGGCTTTCTTTTATTGACTGGGAAATAAGTTTTTTTACACTCCTTTTGGCTGATAGTACATCATAATTGAATTTAGCAATTTTTTTCCACGCCATATTTTTAGGCAAACTTGATTTAGAATTCTTTGCAGAAAGCTCATAAACAAAAGGGCCGATAGCTGAAAAAGTTTTCCCCTTAAATGGCTTAGGTTCTATGGTTACGCTAAGAAATGCTTTGTATTTTGAAGCATTTTTTGTTAAAGTAAAAATCCCAGTTGTGTTGGAGTATTTTTCAGCCTGTTCTTTTAATTTTTTGAGCACTTTTGATGAATAACTTTTTGGGAGGGGTTTTATTTGGGGTTTTGTTTCACTTATTTTTGGAAGCTTTAATTCAGAAGTCTGTTTAGGCCGGCTATTTGGGAAATTTACCCACCCAATTTCTTTTTCATTTAATGGTCCTGAATGGTAGCTATATAACCACCTTGAATGAATTTTTAAGCTTTTATTTTCCACTGAATTGTTATAAAAAAAATCACCTGCATTGAAGTTTAGCAGGGCATGTTTTAGGGTGCTTGGCGAAAGGCCTATTGCAGTAGACACTTTTTCAACATCATTATCTGTCCTTAACTTCCCTATAAATCTTGTTCCTATATTTCCCAAGACCTTATAATCAATGTCCCCTGGATTTTGTGTGGCTAATATTATGCCAAGGCCGAATGCGCGTGCTTGCCTTATTAGCGTTTCAAGAATTTTCTTGCAAGGCGGGTTTGATGGGGGAGCTGGGAATAATTCGGCAATCTCGTCAATGTAAAGGATATATTTTAATTTTTCAGAGCCGCCTTTGTGAAGTAAAAACCTGTAAATTTTGTCAAGAATCTGCTCAACAGCATATTGCTTGTCTAGGGTGCTTCCGGTATACCTTAAATCAAACACAGAAAGATTGCTTGGAGCATACATTTTTTCAATCCCCAAATTATTTTTGGACTTCCACGCCTGTTTTGACGGGGAAGAAAGTATGAGATTTACCGAAGAAGCTATTTTCTTTCTCTCTGTGTCTTTTAAAAAATCCTCAAGAGAAAGAGTCCCGACGTTTTGAAATTGAGGGGTTATTATTTGCGCGATAAGAGTTTCCAAAGTCAAATTTGTGTTATTAAGCCAATTTTGCAAAATAATTGAAGATAAAAGGGATTTTGCTTTCTCTTTATTGCTTTTAATCTCAGCCAGATTGCAGATGGACTCGGCCAATGGCTCAATCATTAAAGTGGCAAGCGTAGGATCCTTATCATAAATTTCTTTAAATTTTTGCGGACAAGAAAGCTCTGGAATTAAATTAATTGACAAACCGATTGAGGATTTTGGTGTATAAATTCGCGTATTAGTTTTTGAAAGCTTTTCTAGTCCCGCCAGTTTTGATTTGTCAAAATTGGACAAATATGCTTTTTGGGTTTTTTCTGCATCCTGCACAAAAGGGCGGAAATCAAAAGTTTTGCTTAAAATTCCAAGACCGCCAATATCTCCTTTAGGGTCTATCGCAATTACCGAAACCCCGCTAGACAAAGCTTCTTCTATAAGAACTTTGCACATAACGGTTTTTCCAGAACCAGTTGTTCCCAAAACGGCTGCATGCTGGGTTAAGTTATTCAAATTATATGTTACTTCCTTTTGGTTTTCCAGATTCTTTCCTACAAATGCACCAGCCATAGCAATATTCACTTAAAGGAACTTTTAAACATTTGGTTTTAATTCAAATAGTTCCTCTGCTAACAAAGAATTATTTAAAGAACTTCAAAGGCAAAAAGTAAGTAACCATTTTTGATTGATTTTTTATCTGGGAAATCGATTCAGCATAGTTTCAATTTTAATTATCTTCATCAGTAATTATTTTTTGTTGTTTTTCCATGCTAAAAAAACATCAGTATTATTTTCAGTAAAAGCATAATTGAGGTAAACCTTCCCCGCATTAACAACTTTTTGTGCTTCCTCGCTAGGGGCATTAGTGTTTATTAAAAAGTGGTATTGGGTTAAAGCACAATCCGGTTCGGAATAACCTAAATTATTCTTGTGCTGATATCCATGGCATGCCTCATGAACAATTATGGACGCAACATAATGCCGGCTCCCAGTAAGTGAAGCAATTTCAGTAGGTTTATTGGTATAATACACTCCAGAATAAATGAATCCAACCCCTCCGCTGTTAATTGCATTAATATTATCCAGAACAAAATTAGTATAACCACAATCCTTTTCTTCTATTAATTTCAAAATGTTGAAAACTTTTTCTCGGTAAAATAAATCACCGGTTATTGTGATTTTTTTGTCTGAGTTGCACTTGGCGGAAGAGAATTCAGAGAAATGCAAGAAAAGAAAAAAATAAACAATAAAAATTACTACCAACCCGATACAAACAAATGCGCCCAATTTAATCAAAAATGATTTTTGTTTTTTATTTTTTTGTAATTTTTTTTCAATTAATATTTTGGATGCTTTTGCTGCGGCGTCATCACCAAACTCAGACCTGATTTTTTCAATAATAACTTTGTCCAAAAGACCTGCTTTTTTGTAAAATAATATTCTTTCTTCAAAGTCTTGCATTAAATTATAATTGATTCAAACTTTAAAAATTAAGCGTTTTATTGAAAGCAGTATTCTTGAAGGGTTTTTTAAATCATTCAATAATAATCTTTTTGTGGTTTTAGTGAAAAGTGCTTATTATAAAAGATTCATAAAAGACTATCCGACAAGAGCTGACATTACACTGCTTTTT
>CAZIPK010000063.1:4078-6302 GCA_964541135.1 uncultured archaeon
CTTTTTGAAAATCCAGCAGCGTTTAGAAATTTGATTAATGATTTGGTTAAACCATTTAATAAATTTGGAGTTGACAAGGCTGTTGCTTTAGATTCTTTAGGGTTCGTTCTTGGAGGAGTAATTGCGTATAAATTAAAAAAACCGCTTGTCTTGGCCAGAAAAGGAGGAAAACTTCCACAACCCGTTGATGAGTTAACCAAGGTTGGATTTGAAGATTATTCAAAGAGGCAAGGGGTGGTTGAGAAGAAATTCATTGAAATGAAAAAAATTTCAATAAATAAAAACGATGGAATTTTGATTGTTGATGAATGGATAGAAACAGGGACACAAATAAAATCAGTAATTAAAATAATTGAAGAACTTGGCGGCAAAGTTATTGGAGTAGCTGTACTTCATGCTGACAAGAACAAAAATACCCAAATTCTTTTTGATAAATACAACTGCCATGCGGTGATGGTTGAAGAGAATTAGATTAATTATTTTTGATGTTTTTATGCAAAAGCATTATTTGATTAAATGCATTTTGGTCCCGGAGAATACCTTTTTAAAGCTTTCAATATGCTATTAAGTTATCAAACTGCTTTTAGTAATTGCCTTTATTGATTTGTATTTGAGTTTGTTGATAATTGGATTGGTTGATAAATTGAATGCTTTTTAAGTTGCTGGTAAAGTTTATGAATTAGTGTTTAAGTTAGATGAATTGAATTAAGTGATTTTTATGAATCATTATAGGGAAGTAGAAGGATTGCCAATTAGCCTTATTAGTGAGAGGGCTCAGTTTAGGCCAAGCGCGGCTCCGGTAAATGGAAGCATTAATGCGCAGGAAAAAAAAACAGGGACCACCACAGTGGGGATTATTGGAACAGATTTTGTATTACTTGCTGCGGATATGCAGGCAACTATGGGCAGCATTGCGGCTGATGATGATGCACAAAAAATTTACAAAATAACTGAAAAAGTTGGACTAACTATCTCTGGAGCGGTGGGAGATTCGCTTGCAATAATAAGATTCTTAAGAGCACAAGCCAATTTGTATGAAATAGAAAGGGAAACAAAAATAACTCCCTTGGCTTTGACTTCACTTCTTTCAAATATTTTAAACGGGAATCGGTATTATCCTTATGTTTTTATGCCAATAATTGGGGGGCTTAATGCAAAGCCTGAGTTGTACGAAGTAACTCCTTTTGGGTGTATTTCAGAAAAGAAAAAATATGCAGTTACCGGTTCAGGAACAGAATTCGCTTTAGCAACTCTTGACATTGATTATAAAGAAAACCTCTCCGAAGATGAAGCTTTAGGTCTTGCAGTTAAGGCAATAAGCATCTCAAGAAATAGGGACATAAACACTGGGGGAAGGGGAATCTCAGTAGTAGTAATTGACAAAAGCGGGTTTAGAAAAGTAGATGAAAAAGAAGTGGATAAAGTAATGTCAAAAATAAAACTAAATTTTTCCAAAAAATGATTTAATCACTTTTAGAAAATACGCCAAAGCAAAGGAATTTTTTTGATTAATTTTTTTTTGGGGAATTTTATTGTTTTTTTTTAAAAAGTAAGTTGGTTTTTTTTGAATTTCTAAAAAATGACTTTTGATTTTAACAGTAACGCAGTTGTTTATTGAAAATTGATTACGCATTGATTACCCCTTTAATTACATGGATTTGATTAAATGGCACAAAAAATAAAGATTTTGGACGAAATATATCACATAGTCGAAAAAATAGTTCCCTCTTCTGCTGGAGTCACTAAAATTGAGATGGAAGGCCCTGAAGTGGTAATTTACACCAAAAATCCCTCCGCGTTTTTTGGCGGGGATAATTACGTTTCAAAAATTGCTTTTGAATTAAAGAAAAGAGTGAACATAAGAACCGACAAGTCATTATTATCTAATCCCGAAACTGCAAAGAAAAAAATAATGGAACTAGTTCCAGCAGAAGCAGAAATAAAGGATGTTTATTTTGAAGAACCCTTTTGCGAAGTAGTGATAGAAGCAATAAAAAAAGGGATTGTAATAGGCAAGGGTGGAGAATTATCCAAAAAAATAATAATGGAAACGGGCTGGACCCCAAGAATACTAAGAGCGCCCACTACAAAATCAGACACCCTTTCAGGAATAAGAAAACATTTATTCAAGCACGCGGATGAAAGAAAAAAATTCCTTTTAAAGACCGCTGAAAAAATTTATGGAGAAAAAAGAATGGGCTTTATGTCTGGATTCCTTTTCTAA
>CAZIPK010000064.1:0-6215 GCA_964541135.1 uncultured archaeon
TCATACAAATTATCATTACAATCAACATTAACCCCGCTTAAATTAAAATCCCGGCCTGTTTCCTGAAACACATTAAAAGTTACATTCGCAGCAAGTGCATTTGCCCCAAAAAAAGTAATTAAAATAATAAATGCTAAAAGTAATACCCAGCGCATATAAAACAAAGTAATTAACTTCTTTAAGTTAAAAATACTTTTGATTGGCTTGTTTTTCTAAAAAAAACCAGTTAAAAAATTAAATAACCTTTCCAAATTATTTTATTATTAAAAATTAGCTATGTTTAACAATAAGTTTAAGATTTAAAAATAATTTTAAAATTTAATAACAATTCTCAGATTTAATAAAAAATTTTCAAAATTATTCTCTTGTCATTGAATTAATTCCAGTTCTGCTGAGTTCTTTTATACCGTATTCCTCAAGTGATTTAACAAATTCATCAATTTTTTTTGGTTCTGAAATAATTTCAATAATTATGCTTTTATTGTTTGATTCCAATACATTAGCATTATTGATTTTGGCCAGATTTAATACAAATTGATTTGTTTTTGAGTCTGATTTTACTTTAACCAAGCAATGCTCCCTCACAACACTATTTGACCCAAGATCAACCACTTTTACAACCTCAATTATTTTGCTTACTTGTTTTTCCAGCTGTTCAAGCGTGGCGCTATCAGCAGTGAGGCTGATAATAATGTGGGAAACTCCGCTAACCGCGGTTTTGCCCACAATAATTGTGTCAATGTTAAATCCTCTTCTAACAAACATTCCTGACAGCCTTTGAAGAACCCCTGGATGGTCTTCAACCAATAAACCCAGGATGTGCTTCTTTTTTTCATTGTTTTCTTTTTCATTCATTTCACGTCACTTAAAAAATTCTATTAGTTAATTCAATCCATTTTAATTGAATAATGAAATTTTAATTAACTTATTCATTGTTTTAATAAATAAAAATTTTTTAATTTCAATTTTAATTTGTTTTTTTATGATTTCAATCAAATAATTTTCCTCTCTGTTTTATGCATTCGCCAAACATATCCGTGTGGTTTGATGTTGCGCTAAACATAGGAAGAATGTTTGCCTCTTCTTTAATCAAAACGTCAATGACTGTTGTTTCATTGTTCTTTAGGGCTTGTTTTATTGCAGGAGCAATTTGTGAATCCCGTTCAACACTAATTCCTTTTAATCTGTAGGCCTCGGCAACTTTTGCAAAATCCGGCGTTCTCTTAAGATGAACTCCTGAATACCTTTTGTCAAAAAATAATTGCTGCCATTGCCGCACCATTCCAAGATACGCATTATTAAAAATTATTGGAATAACTTTAATATTTTCTTCCTTGCATGTCGCAAGCTCTTGTATTACCATCGCAAAACTGCCGTCACCATCAATGTCAATAACTTCTGATTCTGGTTTTGCCACTTTAGCGCCTATTGCTGCAGGAAAACCATACCCCATTGTACCCGCTCCTCCGCTTGAAATAAATGTCCTTGGAATTGACCTTCTTAAAAAATGCGCTGCAAACATCTGGTGTTGGCCAGTTCCAGTGGTCACGATATCAGTCTGTTTTAGGGCATGGTTTAGTTCAGTAATTATTCTTCGCGGGTCAATTGGCGTTCCATTGGAATCAAAATCACAATTGCACTCCTTGATGTATTTTTTTATTTTTTCGCTCCAGGCGCTATTTTCTTTTTTAGCCTTTATTTTCATTATTTTTAGCAGAGCCGCAAGTATTTCCCTCGCATCACCAACAACAGCCAAATCAATAGAGATATTTTTGCCTATTTCTGCCTTGTCAATATCAATGTGGATTATTTTTGATTTGCTAGCAAATGTTTTTTTGTCTCCCGTAATCCTGTCGCTAAAGCGGCAGCCAATTGCAATAATTACGTCCGAATTGCTAAGAGCATAATTTGCAACTTTTCTTCCATGCATTCCAACCATTCCTAAAGCAAGTGGGTGGCTTTCATTAAAACATCCCTTGCCCATAAAGGTTGTTGCAACTGGAATATTGAATGACTCTGCAAGAATTCTAAGCTCGTTATGCGAATTGCTTAATATTACTCCTCCTCCTGCAAGGATTACCGGCCTTTCTGAGTTAAGAATCATTTCAGCGGCGCGCTTAACTGAATCAAAATTTAATTTGACTGTCTTATCAAACTCAAAAACTTTTTGCACCGGTAGTTCATTAGTAATTTCTTTTGTCTGTATATCTTTTGGGATGTCAATAAAAACCGGGCCGGGCCTTTTATTCAAAGCAATATTAAATGCGCTGCTTATTGTGGAAGAAATTTTGTTAGCGTCTCTTATTTGGTAGTTGTGTTTTGTGATTGCCATTGTAATTCCCATCATGTCAGTTTCCTGAAATGCGTCATTTCCAAGTAATGAAGTTGCAACATTGCCTGATAAAGCAATTAATGGAACTGAATCCATGTATGCAGTCATTATTCCAGTAACCAAATTTGTTGCTCCTGGCCCAGAAGTGCTTAAGCACACTCCTGCCCCACCGCTTACCCGTGCATATGCATCAGCAGCGTGGGCCGAGGCTTGTTCATGCCTAACAAGAATTGTTTTTAATTCTTCTTCAAAGTTCAAGAATTCATCATATAAAGGCAAAACGCTTCCGCCGGGAAAGCCGAATAAGTGCTTTGTTTTATTTGCAATTAACGACCTAATTATTGCTTCTGTTCCCTTAATATTAACACCCCAAAAATTCAATTAAATTGGATAAATACCTATCACTAACAACAGTATTAAAACAGGTTTCCCAAAAGCCAATTAAAGAGCCCTTTAACAAAATGGCGGCGTATTAAATTAATTTTGTTCGAGATAAAACCAAAGAAATAACTTTATTAGGGCATGCTTTGGAGATTATTTAATGCATAAAAATAATTTAATACGCTAAAATTATTCTGAAACCATTGAGATATTTTAAAATTAGGCGATCTTAATGAAGAAAATTTGCAGTTGCAGTAATTATTATATTAATATGCAGCAAATTGATTATTATGGAAACATTAAGGATTAAGGGGCACAGCATTAAGTTTAGCCCTGCAAAAGATTCATTTAACAGGCGGGCGCTTCAATACAAAAACAAACTTATTTCTTCGCTTGCCAAAATTGGAGTTTTAAGGGATGATGTTGACTTGGAGCTTGGCGGGTATTGCGGCAGAAATTCCAAAGCAAGCATTGTCTGGTATTATAAGGGGCACAGAATGGAATATGAGAACACCAGCCAGAAAAAATTTGTCGATAATTTGTTCATCATTTCACAGGTTATTGAAAAAGAAGTTGCCCTTGTTTTGTCAGAAAAAAAGCCTTTGGAGGAATTTATTTCAGAATTTATTGAGGACGAGGATGTGCATGATGAGCGTAAAGAAGCGAGGGAATTTTTCGGATTAGATCACGATCACAAGGATATACATGAAATAAATAAAAGGTATAAAGAAATGGCTAAAACGCTTCACCCTGATATGCCTACTGGGGATGCTGAGAAATTCAAAAAGCTTAACCATGCGCACAAAATACTCAAAAGAGAACTCGCTTAAATAACCTGCCTTGGCACTTTTAGCCGTCTAATCACTATTTAAAAAAAGAATAACTCATTATCTAAATAAGGCGTTAAGAATGGTTGGTCCTCAAAGAAAGCAAAGAAAGCCTACTATTCCAAAAAGGAGCGGGACAGATTTTAAGTCAGTTTCTGAGCTTAAGAGCGAAGAAGAGCATAACCAGCGGAGAAAAAAAATCCCACATTACACCTCAAAAAAGAAGGTTATTCTCTTGCCCGGACCAGTTCTTGAGGAAGACAAGGCAAATCAATAAAATTATTTAAAAAAAAATGTTTATTATTGCCCGCAGAAAACCCAAAAATTTAACAAAAAACACTTATAAAAAACATCAAACTAATTCCAAAAACCCTTAATTTATCAAAAAATTTGCCGCTCCCGCACGTTTTAAGAATTAGTCAGAGTGTTAATCATTTATGGCTCTTTTCGTTAAAAACCTATCAATAACAATCGGCGAACGTGAAATACTGCATGATGAGAGTGTAGGCATTGCGGACGGGGCAAAGGTTGGGCTTATTGGTCGAAACGGGGTTGGGAAAACAACTTTTCTTAGGGCAATTTTGGGCCAGATTGATTATAATGGGAGCATTAAATTTAACGGTAAAGCTGCGTATTTTTCCCAGCATATTGATTTGGATTCAAGCAAAACGGGCAGGCAAATAATCGGGGCAAGTGCCAAAATTCATCACCAAAACGAGTTTGAGAAAGAACTGCACAAAATCGAGCATCAGCTCTCTCTCCCAAGTGTTCATCAAAATCATGACTTGTTAAACAAATTAACTGAGCGTTACATTGAATTACAAGCGCAAATATTAAAGCAAAAAAATACTCAGCCCTCAAGCAAAATTAAATCTGTTTTGCGCACCCTTGAGGTTAATGAGTCGTGGCTTGACAAACCAATTGGCTCGCTTTCTACAGGCCAGCGCGCAATAATTGCATTGGCACAGATTTTGTCCTCTGATGCTGATTTTTTGCTACTTGACGAGCCAACAAACCATTTGGATTTTAAACGATTGGATATTCTTGAAAAATTTTTGCGGGAATTTAGGGGAACTTTGCTCATGGTGACTCATGATAGGTACTTTTTGAACCGCGTATGTGACACTATTTTAAAAATAGAGAACGGAAAGTGGATTAAGTATAACGGGAATTATTCCGCTTATTTAAAAACGCGCGAAGCCACTTTTGCCGCCCAGCAAAACGCCTATGAAATAGAGCAGGAGTATATCGCTAATGAGAAGGACAAAATAGCGCGTATCGGCAAGAGTCCTTTGAAAGTTAAGCAAGGAAAGTATCGTGAAAAGCTTTTAGCAAAACGCCCGGTTATAGAAAAGCCGGATTTAGACAAATCAGATTTTGAGGCTGTTATTGAGGCATCTCCAATCAAATCAGACACAATTTTGGAGCTGGTTGATTTAAGCGTTGGTTACAATAAGCCCCTTATTTCAAATATTAATCTCAATGTGTGCGTTGGGCAAAAAATTATTTTGACAGGAGAAAATGGGATAGGAAAAAGCACTTTTTTCAAAACTATTGAGGGCAGAGTTCCCCCAATTTCGGGAAAAATTAATTTTAATTCAGAAGCAAAGCTTGGTTACATGGATCAAGAGCTCAAAGACTTAACAACGGGAGCCACTTTGTATGAGGAGATTTATTCATTGCTTAAAGATAATTATAAAACGCGCCAGCAACTATCTATTGGGGGATTTATTACTGATGAAGACGTAAATAAGCCAATTTCCAAGCTTTCATTGGGTGAAAAATCAAGGCTTAATTTGATTAAAGTGCTTATTGATAAGCCGAATTTGCTTTTGCTTGATGAACCAACAAATCATTTGGACCTTGACGCTTGTGAAATCATTGAGAAAGCATTCCTAAATTATGAAGGAGCCATCCTAGCAGTTTCTCATGATAAGTACTTTATTGAAAAAATTGCACAGAGAGTATTAAAAGTAAGCGATGGGAAAATAGTTGAGGTTTATAAGAAATAGTTTAGTAAATAAAGTTTTGTTAAAGCAAAAAAAATTTGAATTAGATAAATTAAATAAAGAGAATAATCATAAGTATTAGATGAGCATCAGGCATCTTCAAGCAAGGCTTGTTAATCACCTAAAAACCCCTTTAGATCAAAGAATTCAGCGAAGAACAAGCATTTCAATAGAATTTGATGGATTAATTAATTTGCCTAAGAGAGATTATTTCTCTTTACTAGATGCTGCAAGGGCTACTGGAGTGCCTCTTCCGACACTAAAAGAATACTTGCGACAGGGAAAGGTTAATAGCGGGATAAAAAGCCCCCCCAAAACAGCAAGAAAACTTTTTAGTCATGACGCAATTAGGCAAATAGAAGCCAGATTAAAAAACAGGACAGCCAAAATTCAATTACCAAGTAATAGGCCTTATATTGGGGCTGATGAAGCTGCTGCTCTGCTTGGGATTAATAAAAAAACTTTTGAAAGAACAAAAAGGCAGCTTGGGCTAAAACCAGCCGTTAATAATACAACCCAGATTAGTTATCAAGAGTTGAGGAATTTTGTGAAATCCCAAATCTTTTATTTGGAATTGCCTCAAGCACATCAATTCATCCTAGAACAAATTAATTTTCCAGGGTTGGATAAATTCAAAAACTTTAAATACGCTCTTGAAAAAGAGGG
>CAZIPK010000065.1:0-4092 GCA_964541135.1 uncultured archaeon
TATGAAAGGAAATACGGTGGCAGTGATTACAGACGGAACGGCTGTACTGGGGCTTGGAGATATTGGCCCATTAGCATCATTGCCGGTAATGGAAGGAAAAGCACTATTATTTAAAGAATTTGCCGGAATTGATTCGTTCCCAATTGCTCTTGATACTAAGAATGTTGAAGAAATTATTCAAACGATAAGAAGAATTGCGCCTGCGTTTGGAGGAATTAATTTAGAGGATATTTCTGCCCCAAGGTGTTTTGAAATTGAGGAAAAATTGCAGGACCTTGGAATTCCAATAATGCACGATGACCAGCATGGGACCGCGGTTGTGGTTTATGCTGCCTTAACCAATGCCCTAAAAGTTACTGGCAAAAAAATGAATGAAATTAATGTTGTAATTAACGGGGCAGGCGCTGCCGGATCTGCAATAATGAAGATTCTCCTTGGAATTGGATTTGAAAGCGTTAAAGATGAGGTAGTTAAAAATGTTGTGATGGTTGACAGCAAGGGAATAATTAGTAAATCAAGAATTGACTTGGATGAATTTAAGAAAAAAATTGTTGCAGTTACAAACAAAAATAATTTATCTGGGGAATTGGCTGATGCACTAAAAGGAGCGGACGTTTTTATTGGGGTGAGCAAAGGAAATTTGCTTTCCAAAGAAATGATTAAATCCATGGGCAAAAACCCAATTATTTTTGCGCTCGCAAATCCAACTCCTGAAATAATGCAAACTGATGCAATTAGTGCCGGCGCCGCGGTTGTTGGAACAGGCAGGAGTGATTTTCCTAACCAAATAAATAACGTTCTGGCTTTTCCAGGAATATTTAGGGGGGCGCTTGATGCTAAAGCATTAAGAATAACACCTAAAATGAAGCTCGCTGCCGCAATCGCGCTTGCAAACTGCATTGATAATCCAACCAAAGAAAATATTCTTCCAAGCCCCCTTGATAAGACCGTGGCGCATAAAGTCGCTCAAGCAGTAAAGAAAGCAGCTATTGAAGAAGGAAATATAAGAAAATAATTTCCAAAGATGAAAAAACTTAGAAAATGAAAATATCAAAAAAACGAAAAAAATTAATTTTTTTTATAAATATATTTGACTTTTTGTTTTCCTTTTAGTTTTTTTATCACAATCCTTGTCCTCTTTCTTTTGAGTAATTTAGCTAGCCTATTTTTTGCAGCAAGTCTTGTTTTTAATATTATTGATTCTTCTTTCAATATTTTTGCCAATTTGTCCCTTCTTTTTGATTTGGGCAAAATTGCTAAAGAAAACGCCAGAAGCCTTCTTAGAGGCGCGCCGCGAATTCCCTTAATGCTTGCCCCCGCCATTTTAGCATTAGTAAAAATAGCTCCTTGGACAAATGCATCATCCAAAATTGCTCTTCTAAGAACTGCTCCCCTAAGATTAGCTTTCCATAAATAGGCTTCTTTTAGAATAGCTTTTGTGAGATTAGCCCCATTTAGCTTTGCTTCGGATAGTCTTGCCTTGCTCAAATCAGCCCCTAGCATAAAAGCCCTTGTGAATATGGAATTAATCAAAATAGCTTCTTTCAAATTACTTTTTACTAACTTTGCGTTTTTTAAATTAGCTTCTTCAAGATTGGCTTTTGTCAAATTTGCAAAATTCAAATTTGCGCCTTGCAAAATAGCACGAGTCAAATTGGCGTGCATTAAATTTGCATTTGTTAAACTGGCACTCCAGAAATTAATTCCTTCCAGGCTCGCGCCCATTAAATTTGCTCCTTCTAAATGGGCCTCTTTTAAATCATAATTTATTCCAATTAAATCTTGTCTAAAAGCAACATTATTAAAAAAGCTTTTTGCAGTATAAAACCCTTTATTAATTCTTTCAATAACTTCATTTTTTGAAACCATCTAAAGCACTATCAAATTAATAGTTCAAACTTGATTTAAAGGTAAACTAGAAGTATAAATGGCAAAATTAATAAAAAATAACTGTTTTTTTCAGTCAAATATTTATAGTTTAACTTCTAAATAATAGAATGTGCTTAATAAAAGAAAATCCTGGCCAGGGGACAATGGAGTATTTGCTTATTGTTGGCATAGTCGTAGTTGTTTCGCTTGTAGTGGTGGGTTTAATCTTAAACCAACCAAACACTGCCGCCAGTGTGTCTACTGATTCAAGCAGGATTGCTTCGCTAACAAGTTCCATTGGAATAAATGAATCATTCAAAACGCCTGATGGGAATTATTTTATTGTAATTTCAACCAAATCAACTGAACCGGTTAAGGTAAAGTCAATTATTATTGGGGAAGACAGCATAACTTTTTCTGAAAATGATTTTTTGGTGATTGGAACAGAAAGGGGTTTCATAATCCCTTCAGCTGATACTTGCAATACTGGGGACAGCTTCCAAAAAGAGATTAAAATTATTTATGAAACACAACACGGGCTTGAGAAAACAATTAATTACCCTGGAAAAATTAATTTTTCTTGTGAAAACGCCACGCTTAACCCCAATCTTTTACCTTCAAGCGGGCTAACCCAGGAAACAGCCGGGGCGACTTGTAAGACGATTCATAATAATTACCCCCACTTTAATGCGGGATTATACTGGATTAATCCAAATAGTGGGGATGTTAATGATGCCTTTAGGGTATACTGTGATATGAATAAGGACGGCAATGTTTGGACAATTGTTTTATTAAACAGCCTTTATCCAACCCCGCCAAAGCCCACTTGGAACAATGCAATAAATCGCAATAATGTCACTGGGGCAATAAGCGTTGATTTGAATTCCTTTGACCAATTAGTTGGGTTAAAATACTGGAATTTAATAGGGAATAGGATGATTCTGGAAATTGGGGTTACACCAATAAGCATAGTGCACAAAGCGAGTTATTATTTTTCACTAAATGCCGATGCTAATTATGCTTTAAGCATGTCAAATGAACAAATATTAATAGGTTCAGGGTCTTCTGGAATTTACTCCTATAGCGCAGCTAACAATAGGCAATTTACTACTTATGATGCCGACCATGATGTATATGTGACTAACTGTTCTAATAATTACAGCAACACTTCTTGGTGGTATGGTTCTTGCTGGAGCGGAAGCTTTTGGGGTGGAGGGGATGTAGGGGGATATCAAAACAGGCCCTTTTGGACTGGAAGTGGCACTGATTACAATAACTGGGGGGCTATTTGGGTAGGGTAAAATGCAGGGGAAGAGGATCGAACTCTTACAGCCACTAAGGCCCGGGACCTCAACCCGGTCGGTTTTCCATTTCCGTACCCCTGCAATTAAAATAAAAATTATTGTGCAGAATTTTCTGGTTATTATACAGAATTAGTTTTTGAATAAGTTTAAGTATTTTGCTAATTTTGAGTATTAAATTTATTTTAGGAACTATTTTAACCCGGGTGCTAATTATTACGCAAGTATTCCTGCAACCGCTTAATGTGTTCAAACTCTTCTTCCATTATCTTGGTCAAAGCTTCTTTTAATGCGCCGGAGGATTTGTTAATGGCGTTTTCATAATTTTGAACAGCAACTCTTTCATTTTCTATGTCCATTTTTATAATTTTTATTTTATCGCTAATAATTTTTATTGGCTTTATATCTTCTTTTGTCATAATATTTCCTCTTGCGAGAATCATTTGCAATATGAGTGCATGGGTGCCTTCTTGTTCAGATAACCACTTAACTGTCTCAAATATTTCCCCCTCAAAGCGTCTTAATTCTTGAAAATACAAATTCCTTTCATAAACTTCATTGCCAAAAAGAAGCAACAACTCATTTTTTACTGATAAAACATCTTTTTCTTCAATTTTGCTGATTAAACCTTTCAATTCTTTAGGATTCATCTTAACCAAACCTCTTTTCCATAAATTAAACAATGCCCTTTATGATTTTACAATAATTAAAACCGAAAGTATTTTATTATGCTTTTTTTTGGATCAAATTAAATTTAAGCCAAATTTTATAAGATATGCTTTTAATAATTTAATCAAGCTTATTTAAATTTAGATTTGTTAAAATTAATTTAAGTAAAGGGTGATTGAATGGCTAATTGCTTATTTTGCGATGTCTTTGTCGGAGAAAACAACGGGGATGGGGGAGTTAAAGGCAGGACAAT
>CAZIPK010000065.1:4102-6158 GCA_964541135.1 uncultured archaeon
GGTAATAGGGATATTTGCGAGCAATGCCTGGGCGAATTAAAGTATTGGCTCGAAAGCATTAAGGCCAAATCGCCAAGCACTAGGGAAAATCAGGGCGAGGAAGAGACCGAAAGCAGCTATACTGAAGAAATCAATGAATCAAGCGATGATGAATCAGATCCATTCACTTCAAAGGCAAAAATTTGAATAAAAATTTAAATTAAAAATAAGCTTTAACTAAAAAATTAAGAATTTAGGTAAGTAAAAACTTAATTTAAAGTTAGTGTTACGGGAGTTGTTTTTATGGATGCGATTGAGTGTATTTTGACCAGAAGGAGTATAAGGAAGTACGCAAAAAAAGAAGTTAGTGAAGAAATCATTAATAAATTACTTGAATGCGCTATGCAGGCGCCAAGTGCAGCTAATGAACAGCCGTGGGAGTTTATAGTAATAAGAGACAAAGACGCTTTAAAAAAAGCTGCAAAAATTAGCCCTTGGACTAAAATGGTTGCAAATGCTGGCGCGGCGATTATTGTTTGTGCTGACAAGAAAAAAGAGCATGTTTTAATCAAAAATTATTCTATTCAGGATTGCTGTGCGGCAACCCAAAACATTTTGCTTGCTTCTCATGCATTGGGTTTGGGAGCGGTTTGGTGCGCAATTTACCCTGATGAGGGAAGGGAAAAAAATGCGCATGAATTATTTGCTATCCCTGCGCATGTTGTTCCGTTGTGCATTATTTCAATTGGTTACCCTGACGAGTCGCCCAAAATTGAAAAAAGGTTCAAAAAAGAAAGAATTCATAACGAGAAATGGTAAATTAAATATAGTAAACTAATTAATTAATTTATTTTTTAACGCGGAGGCCGAGATTTGAACTCGGGCCCCCTTTCGGAGACACGCTAACTGTATAGCAAGCACTATCCATTTTCTTTCTTTTTGGACAGCCCGTAGACTTTTTATTTCTTTTTAAGAAAGAAAAAGGCTTGGTTCCAGGCGTGCGCATTAGACCGCTCTGCCACCTCCGCGTAAAAATAATCAAAAATTTGATTATTATTTAACTCCGTAGCTTTGCAATGGATTAAAGAAAGATTAATTGGCAAAGTATTTAAAGAAATTCTTGATTGGTCAAGTTTTAATTGAACCATAGTTTTGAAATTTTTTAAATTTTGAACTTATTTTAACTGATTTTTCTGCCTTAGTGCGTCAAAAGCAAATATTGGCGCGGCTGTGCGAATAGTGAAGAATTTAGTATTGTTTTTCATTGGAATCGATAAAACAGAGTCCATTAACGCCAGTTTTGATTTGCTTAGCCCGCTTGTCTCTGTTCCAAAAACAATAACCTGTTTTCCTTTTGATAAATTAGAGGAAAAAAGACTGTTTTTTGAATTTGAAGAAGTGCCTATTATTTCCCAGCCTTTTGCTTTTAATTGCCTTATTCGTGCAAAAAAATCAGGGAATGTTTTTACATGAGGCATTAAGGGTTTTTCCTTAAATCCAGGCAGCCATGAATCAATTATTTTAATTACTTTATAATTGGATGGCTCAATAAATGATCCAGTTAACTCAATCTTTAAGTCAAGTGCTAGCCCTAAATGAATTATTTCCGCCATGTCGCGGGTATCACGTAATGAATCAAATAACAAAATTAATTCCTTGTTCATAATTATTCTTTCCACAATTTTTAATGAATCAAATAACAAAAATTAATTCTTTATTCAGGGTATTTCATTGCTTTAGGAGTATTCCAAAAATAAGAACTAAATAGTAAGAATTAAAACAGTTAGTAATCCAAAAATTAAAGTGATTTTAATGGAAATTAAAGGAAAAAGCATTGCTGTGATTGGCGCTTCAAATAATCCTGAAAAGTATGGAAATAAGGTTTTTGCTGCAGTAACCCAAATTTCAGGCAAAGTTTTTCCAGTTAATCCAAAAGAAAAAGAAGTTTTGAGGATTAAAGCGTTTAAGGATATTAATGAAATCAATGAAAAAATTAATGTGGCTGTTTTTGTTGTTCCTCCAGTAGTTACATTAAATATTTTAAAAGAAATAAAGGACAAATTAATTCATTTTTGGT
>CAZIPK010000066.1:0-6078 GCA_964541135.1 uncultured archaeon
AAATAGCAACAAGCATTGGTGAAGGCGCCACTGCCGCTTTCTCAGCATCCCAGTATGTGCATAATTCAGATTGAAACTTAAAATATTACCCCTTTACAAAAATATTAAAAATCTTGGATACTTGCTGCTTAAATGAAAACTTCAACCTGCTTAAGCCCTGTTTGCGACAAAGTCTTTTTGCTTTAAATCATAATCGATTTTTACTCCGCGAAGCATTCTTTCAATCCTTGCACTGGTTATTACTTCAATTCCCGCCTTTTCAGAATTAATTATAACTGATGCTTCTTCTTTCTCTTTCTTATCAACCGCTTCAAAATCAAATTCTCCGCCAAAAATCTGCACTAAACGCACATATTTTTTATTTCCCAACCTTTTGCTTAACTCCTTAACAGCATTCTCGCTAAAACTCATTTTTGGCATTTTTTCATACTCTGCTATTCTCCTATTGGCCTCGCTCACCATTTGTTCAACATCTTTTGGTGTCATCCCGTGCGCAAGGCAGCCCTGCTCGATTGATTCGTAACCTGAAACATGGCAGCCAATGCAATGCAACCCTGCAGAAGCTAATACCGGCGCCACTTCAGGATATTTTTCAATAACACTTCCAAGTGTGTCAGTCTTTTTGACAAAAATTCGACCGCTTTTTGCTTTTAACAATTTGCTTTTATTTGATTTAACATTGCCTTTAACAGATTTAACCTTTTTAACCACAAAACCACCAATAAATGAATTAAGCTTCATATAAGTTTATAAATGCTATTATGCCTTTTTGGAAAAGTGTTTTTTAAACCCCTTAAACCCCTATTTTTGGGCACATTTTTTTCTTATTCAAAAAACACTTGTTGCATTTAGGTTTTCGCGCGGTGCAAACTGCACGGCCGTGGGAAATTAAAAGCCCGTTAACCTCGCCCCAAACACTTTTATCAAAAATTTCCATTAAATCAGCCTCAATTTTGTTCTGATTGTCATGGCTTGAAAAACCAAGGCGCATTGCAAGCCTCCAGACATGCGTATCCACCGCAATTCCTTCCACAATTCCCTTGTTTGCAAGCACTAAATTAGCAGTTTTTCTTCCCACCCCCGGCAAATCAATTAAAGCACTCATTGAGCAGGGGATTTTGCCCCCATATTCCCCAATAATTATCTTAAAACATTCAATTATTCTCTTGGATTTTTGCCTATAGTACCCAGTCGGCTTTATCTCTTTCTTAAAATCCGTTAAATTTGCATTCGCAAAATCGCTTGCGGTTTTGTATTTTTTGAATAATTTTTCCGTAACGCGGTTTACTTGTGCATCGGTGCTTTGGGCCGAAAGAATTATTGCACAAAGCAATTGCGCATCTGTTTCATAATTTAAAAACAAGGCTGGCACATTTTTGTAATTCTCTTTTAGTGCAGAATAAACTTTCTTTGCCCTTTCTCTTTTAGCCCTAAAACTTTCTTTCATAAGAATAACCAACTAAAAAAAATAAATAAACTAAAATAAATAAAATTAAACCTTGTGTTTTTAACTAAAACTCAAATAATTTTCTCTGCAAACCTAAATCGGCATCAAAATTTGACACCCTTACCCCCACTCTTCTGACCATGCTTTGGGATTCAGATAAAAAACTCTTAAGAAGCTCGCTTTCAATCAAAACCAGTTCTTCAAAAGAGTTTATTGGCTGTGCAGCGGTTCTTGATTTTGTAATAGTTTCCATTTTTTCATTCACAATAATCAGCGAGACAGTTTTAAAATTCTTTTTTAGTGAGGTTATTTCCTTGTAAAGCATTTCAGCCAAGAAATTAATATTTTGCATAATAATTTCAAAATCCCTTGAATCCTCTTTTATTGTCATCATCCTTGAAAGCTGCTGCTTCTCCCGATTTGGCTCAACTTCCCTATTATCAATTCCAAAAATAAAGTCAAATAATTTTGCACCATTTGCTTCCCCTATTAATTCAACAAAAAAACTTTTAGGATAATTCCTGGCCCCGCTAATTGACCAAATCCCTTTTTTTCTAAGCAATTCCTCTGTTTTTGGCCCCACGCCAAACAAATCAGTAACAGAATGCTTTAACAAAAAAGAGTCAACCTCGCTCCCCTTTACAATGAAAAAACCGTCAGGCTTTTTTTCGCTGGATGCCATTTTTGCAACCAATTTATTAGTGCTTAAACCAATAGAGCAGGTGAGCCCAAGATCCAAAAAAATCCTCTGCTTAATTTTTTGGCAAATCTCAACAGCCTTATCAAACCCTTGGGGGTTTGTCAAATCAAAATAAGCCTCATCCACCGAGACCTGCTCGACTTTTTCGCAAAAAAAATCAAGGATTTCAAAAACCTTTTGAGAAACTTCCAAATAATATGGCTTGTCAGCATTAATGAAAACAGTTTCGCTGTTTGAAAGCTTCTTTGCCAAAGAAAGAGGCATCCCTGATTTAATCTTTAAAGCCCTTGCCTCGTAATTGCAAGTAGCAATTGCTCCGCTGCCCTCTCTTAATGAAGGCATCACAATCACAACAGGCTTACCTTTAATTTCTGGTTTTCTCAAAATTTCGCACTGGGCATAAAAGTAATCCAAATCCATTAAGCCAATAATCCTTTCCATAAGTAAAACCTATAAAAAACATATTATAATCATTGCTAAAAAATAGTATTAATAATCCAAAAAATATGGTTAATACAAAGGCAAATTCATTATAGACAAATTTCGCCTTAAGAAAAAAATATAAATCAAGGCCAAACGAAGTGGATCATTGATATTATTGGTGTTTGAATGGATTTGAAAAAAAAAGAAGAGAAAGTAAAAGAATTATACGAGAAATACCCTTACCCTGCAAGAAAAATCATTTCAAAAAGCGAATTGGAGTACTTTGCCCAATGGGTGGCAACCACATTTGGGGAAAAAAAAGAATTTTGGAAAGGAAAAACAGTCTTAGAACTTGGGTGTGGAACTGGAGAACTCGCTAATTCCCTTGCCCTTTGTGGGGCAAAAATCACTGCAATTGATTTTAGCGCAGCATCCATAAAACATGCAAAAAAAATTTCGCAAAAACTAAAAACCCAGCATGAGGTTAAATTTATTGAAAAAAATATCCTATCCCTTTCGGAAAATGAATTTAATGGCAAAAAATTTGATGCCGTAATTGCCTTAGGCTCTCTTCATCACACCATAAACGCGCTTGAAGGCTTTAAGATTGCTTGCAAGTTTGCCAAACCAAACGGGCTTGTAGTAATCGGGCTTTACAATAAATACGCAAGATTAAGGCACTTAATCAGAAGAAGTTTCTTAAGAATAACTGCAGGGGACAATATTGAAAAAAGAATAGAACTTGGGAAAAAGTTTTTTGGGACAAAAAACAAGCAGGAAAATGACAAAACATGGTTTGCGGACAAATACGGCTCTGTGCATGAATCCCACCACTCAATAAACGAAGTGCTCTACTGGTTTAAACAAGAAGGCATTGAGTTCATTTCATCAAAGCCAAAATTCGAACGCGCAGTAATTGACGAATTAACATGGCTGTTTGAAAAACGTGGGGCTTTTTTTGTGATGAGCGGGAAGAAAAATAAAAAAACAAGCCAATAAAAAAATTAAAAAAAGATCAAAAATTGCGCACTCTTCCAATAGCTTTTCAATAAATTCATTCTGCTAAAAAACTTGAAGCAAAGCTTAATAAACAAAAAAACAATTATAATCTAATGAAAAAGTCTAAAAAATTGTTAATTATTGCATTTGCAATCATCGTTGCTGGATTGATTTATATTGCAGGATATTTTAACGCCAATGAAATGGAGAAACAAAAATTTAACTCATTTTATTTGAATGGCTACAATCAATGCATGCTAAATAATCATGATTACTTTGCCATTGATGAATTATTCCAATTAGAGTATTCCTGCAATCAGCAAGGAGGCTGTTTTAACGGCTGCTCAACCGCATGTCCGCCAACAAAGAAAGAAATTGGTTTCTTTGAAGTTATGAAATACTATCTAATAGATTCTTTTGAATCAAAAGCATGTATTGAGATTTGCGTTTCGAGATGTTTTTACCCTGAAAACAGTCCTTACTTTGGGAGCTAAAAAAATAGATGGAATAATTTTTTAGCCCTTTACTCCTCAATGTATCCGCCTTTTTGCATGTTCCAAAGCTTTTTGTAAATGCCTTCTTGTTTTATTAGCTGGGAGTGAGTCCCTTGTTGGGCAATTTTGCCTTTATCAATTACAACAATCCTGTCGGCCTCAAGAATGGTTGACAAACGGTGGGCAATTACAATTGTTGTTCTTCCCTTCATTAATGATTCAAGCGCTTTTTGAATCTGGTGTTCTGTCTGGGAATCAAGGGCGCTTGTCGCCTCGTCAAGGACAAGTATTTTTTTGTCGGCGAGGATTGCGCGGGCAATTGAAATTCTCTGCTTCTCCCCTCCAGAAAGCTTAATCCCCCTTTCCCCAACAATAGTATTCTCTTTTTCAGGCAAGCTTTGAACAAAATCGTGCATTTGTGCCACTTTTAACGCCCCAATTACATCTTCCTTTGATGCGGAAGGGTTTGAAAAAATAAGGTTGTTGTAAATTGTATCATTAAATAAAACGCACTCCTGCGGAACTATACTCAATTCAGAGCGCAGGGACTCCTGCAAAACATCACTAACATTAATTCCATCAATCAAAATCTTGCCACTATCAACATCATAAAGCCGGTAAAGCAGTTTAACCAAAGTGGTTTTTCCAGAGCCCGACAACCCAACAAATGCCACTTTTTCTTTTGGATTTATTTTTATTGAAAAATTTTCAATCACCTTTTTTTTATGGTAAGTAAATGAAATATCCTTAAATTCAATAGCTCCTTTTTTTACTGAAATTCTTTTTGCCCCAGTCTTGTCAGGCACATCGTTGTTGATTTTCTCATAATCCCCAAGGGATTGAAAGTCAGCAAGCGCGGCATAAAAATTTCTAAAACCAAACATAAAAGAAAACATTGGCATGGCTACGTTAAAGTAAATGGTGTAAATGAATGCAAGTGAACCAATGGTTATCTCACCATTAATAAACCTGATTAAAGGGAAATAAAGCAACAACGCTACCCCAACTCCAAAGATAATGCTTTGCCCAATCTCCACATAGCTTTCAAAATCCCACGTCTTAACCAACGTTTTGCTTGATTTTTTTGCCAAAAACTCAAAAAGATTGCTTACTCTGGCCTCTTTTCCAAAATACTTTATTGAATCAACATTAGTAAATATATCCCCTACAAATGCTTTCTCAGCATCATCAGCATCATTTGACTCGATTTTTGGCTTTTGCTGCAGCCTTGTGACTACCACCACAAAAACAACAAAAACAACCATTGTTGCAAGTATCACTGCAACGCTAGAAAGCTCAAAATAAGCAAGCGAAATGCAAACAACAATTAATTCCGTAATCAATGGGATTGAGCTAAAAACAAAAAAATCCGTAATGCTTTCAATGGACCTTGCCCCCCTGCTCATTTTTGCAATCAAGCTTCCAGTCCTATGAGTGGTGTGAAACTTATGCGACAAGCGCAAAATGTGATTAAAGAATTTTTTTTTCAAATCAAAAATCAATTCCCCTTCAAGCCGGTTAATAAAAAAATACCTCGCCCAATGGGACAAGCCCCTTATTATAATTGTTACCCCGAAAACAAAAGCAACCCAAAAAAGAATTGAAATAAATGCATCTTTTGATAGCACTCCTGACGCAAAATTAGTCCCATCATCAATAATTATTTTAAACAAAAATTTCTCCGCAATTCCAGAAAGGCTTACCAGCAAAACGAAAAAGATTATCAAAAGGTAATATGTCCAATAAGGTCTGGCAAAAGCAAAGTATTTTCGCAAATTCTCCCTAAAAGCAATTCCTTTATTATTTTCATCCATAAATAACTAACAAGTTTTCCCCAAATCAATTTAATAAACTATAATGCTCCGCACTAATTTTATTCAAAAAATACCAGATCACCAATTAATTCCAAATACTTTGCCCCGCATATTTTAAAAGCAAAAAACGCTCTAAAAAGATTTATAAATCCAATCTTGCGGACTAGTGTAGAAACGGGGGGATTTAATGTCTAAAGTGTT
>CAZIPK010000067.1:0-6009 GCA_964541135.1 uncultured archaeon
CAGGGAAAAAATAAGGATGATGCAAGGAAAAGATTTGGAGAAGAGCAGGTCTTTATTTGGAGGAGAAGTTATGATATACGCCCTCCCGGGGGAGAAAGTCTTGCGGATGTCTACAAAAGGGCAGTGCCTTATTTTGAGAGGCGAATATTGCCTGAATTAAAAAAGGGGCGGGATGTTATAGTTTCGGCACACGGTAACAGTTTAAGGTCAATAATGAAGTTTATTGAAAATATTTCGGATGAAAAAATACCTTATCTTGAATTGCCTACGGGGAAGCCAATTGTTTATAGGTACTCAAAAATTGGGTTAAAAAGAATGAATAAGAAGATTGATTACACTCGACCAGTAAAATGGTGAATTAATTATTGGCGTAATTAATTATTTATTACTTAAATACTAGTTTTTTTATTTAATTATTAATTTTTTTATTTAATTATTAATATTTATTATTTAAAGACTTTATACTTTTTATTTATCAATATTCATTACAAATTATTTTTTCATTACAAATTATTTTGGTGCGGAGGCAATTATTTTATTCAAAAGTAACCTGCTATTGCAAGTACTGTGTGAATTGCCCCGAATATTAAAGTAAGAATTGCGAATATTTTGTGGCACTTCATACCACATTTTTTCATGCAAAAAGGAGTCATTGAAACAAAAGTCAGAATCAAAAAAAGAATTGTTAATAGCCCACTCCAAAAAACAAAGGGAAAACCCAGTAACATAAAATAACTTATGCTTTCAAGAGCCATTCTGGAATTAAAATCGCCAAAGTGGTTAATATACTTATCGCCTTATTTGACTCAGATCAAAGAGTGCGAATTAAGTTTAAAGTCAGGAACGTTAAACTTAGGGCGAGTGGGGTTTAAACCAATTTAGTTGGGTTAACTTTTTAGGTCTTATTTTTTGGTTAAAAAAAGAAAAAACTCTTGTGAAGGGTTTTTAGCCCGACACAAGGTCGCCTTTGTAAAAGCTTTCTAGTGTATTTTTTGCATTTTCGGAGTGCGGTTTTCCGTTTGGTTTTGTTTCAAACATACTTGTTGCCTCAACTCCGCATGCTTTAATGATATTTGGCTTTCCCCCAGGGTGCTGATTAATGTATGCTGTTATGTCATATACTTTTCCATTCACTATTGCCCAGCAGTCGCTTTCAGTATTGTGTGTGCTTACTTGTGATAAATTATAGGTTGCTTGGGAGTTTTGTGAAGGGCTTGCAGAATTATTTTGATTTGTTCTATCTTGCTCCTGGTTGTTTTGTTCAGTACAACCAAATAAAACCGCACTAAACGCAACTAATACTAACAAAATTAGTATTTTTGTTTTATTTTGCATGAAAAAAATAACACGCATGAATTTAAAATCATTCGTATTTTGGCAATTAGCGGAAGTGCGGGGATAGGCATATAAAGACAACTGAGTTAATATGAATCTTTATTCATGCGTGTGTTTTGCACTGTGAATTCGGCTTTTTTTTTAATTAAGTTTTGGATTATTAAAATTTAATTAAAAGCCGATTGCCACAAAGAGGTGATTTTTATGGCAGAAAAAAATACAATTGAGATGGTAGCAGCAATACTGCTTATTATTGGCGGTATTAATTGGGGTTTATATGCATTCAACCTCAACCTAGTAAGCCTAATTTTTGGTTCGGTTGCCATCCTTGAGAACATAGTGTATGTTTTAGTCGCACTATCAGCAATTTTCATTGCTTACACTTATTTTAAAAAATAAGTAAAAAATGAAAAAATTGGGCGTAAAAATAACTGCTAGGCCAAAGGCCTAGCAAAATATTTTTTTAGGTTAAATTTTACTGCCAAAAAAGGCGTTTATGGCGAATGCCACTTGCCAGTGGTTTTGCTTATTAAAATGAATGCAAAAATATTTATTTGGCATGAAACAAATTACTCCTTCATTTGTTGGTTTAGTTTTGACTTTTATAGCGCTAATCGCCCTGCTTACAACTTATTTGCTGGGCATTTCAAATATTTTTTTAGAGTTATCAACCATCGGCGCAGTGCTTGTTTTTTTTCTTGCTTTTTACCACTTCGTTATTGAGCCAAGAAAATTTTTGAAAAAAGTAGTAAATAAAAAATGAGCGGGGCGTCATTAAATTAAGTTTGAATTTTTTTGGGTGGTGGTTGTATGATGGAAGAAATGGCGTTGGAGTATTTTAGGAATCTTTCAAAAGCTGAAAAAAAAAGGCTAGTGAAAAAGATTTTTGGAGCATTGACTGAGGAGGAAAAAGTTGATCTGGCTAAAATACTTGTAGGAAAAACAAAATGAATCAAATACAGAACAGTGGTTTTAATCTTGACTTAGTTGGAAAATACTTGCAATGGGTGTCTTAGTCAATTTTGATTAAGTATTTCCTGTTTTTTAGTGTTTGGAGATGATTTATAAAGCTTTTCAGTTTTAATTTAATTAAGTTATAACACTTTTTTAGTGGTGTAAAAATGGCTACAAGAACAAAGGATTCAAGCAGATTCAAAAAAACAAGGGCTAAACAAAGATGGAAATGGCGGCGCAAAAAATCAAAGAGAATGAGAAGGAAAAAAAGATATCTAAGACAGAGAGCAAGACAGTAATTGTGTTTTTACATTGGTTTATGTGGTTATGATGCCTGGAGTAATAGCATCAATAATTATTCCCACACTTAATGAAGAAGAGCATATATTGAATACTCTAAATGCATTAAGGAACCAGACTATTTCTAAAAGCACATATGAAATCATTGTCAGTGACTCAAGCAGCACGGACAGGACCGTTGAATTCGCCAAGGAACTGGCCGACCAGGTGGTTATTTGCAAGAGGCACTCGGCGGGCTTTGGGAGAAATTTTGGAGCAAGCAAAGCAAGGGGAAATTATATTGGTTTTGTTGACGCTGATACTATTGTTTCATCAACTTGGGTTGAGGGCTTGATTGAATCATTGGACGAAGGGTATCTTGCCTGTTCTGGTCCGGTTGATAATATAGAGAAGGATTCGTTGAAAATAAATTTGTTTTTTAAGTGGTGGAGCATTCAAACCCAGGCAAGTGTTGCAATAAAAAAACCAATTGTCCCTGGGTTTAACTTTGGAGTTAAAAAACAAATATTTGATTGTTTTGGCGGTTTTACGCTTGAAAATATTGTTTGTGAAGACATGGATTTGTCACTGAAAATTGCCAAGGCCGGGGAAGTAGATTTCAATAAAAAAATGGCTGTGTGGACTTCTGATAGAAGGCAGCGGCAGATTCCAATAACTAAACACATCAAAAATGGGGCTAATTATTTTTTTAACAAAAAGAGCATTACTTGGAATGAGTACCGTTCTGATTTTGAGAAATGAATTTTCCAACAAAATACTTTTTGGTTTATAAACTCGGTTTTTTGTTTTTGTTTTAAATTAATCCATCCCAAAACCGTAGGAATTACTTTTTAAACTCTATTAATTTATTTTTCATCATGGTTTCAAAATCCAAAAAAAGGAATTCAAACTTTAACTCAATTAATACAAAAAAATTTGCTGCTAAATCTACTGCGTTAAACAAAAATTATTCTCTTAATGAAAAGTTGCTTGGCTTTGCCGAATTGATGCGGCCAATGGAGTGGAGTAAATCCCTGTTAAATATGACTGTTGGCTTGTTAATTGCGTTTTATGTTTATTTATCCCCAATTGATTTCGGGGTGTTTTTGGCAGGATTTATTTCAGTTGCAGCCCTTTGGTCGGGATTGTACGCTTTAAATGATTATACTGACTGGAAGATTGATGCGTTGCATGATGTAAAGAAAAAAAGAGCAATTCCTTCTGGGAGGGTAAGCCCAAAACAAGGCTTGGTTTTTGCATTATTATTGATTTTTGTTTCGTTTTTGATTTCCTTTTTGCTTAACAATTCCCTTCTTGCGGGGTGCTTGTTGATAATGGTGGTTAACCAATTGCTTTACACGATGAAACCATTTAGATTCAAGTCAAGAAAAGTGCTTGACATGATTTGCGGTTCGATGATTAACCCTATATTTAGATATTACTCAGGGGTTGTTTTGTTTGTGCCGGCGATAGTATTGTACACGCAGTTTCCGCCAGTATTTCCTTTAATCTTTGTAGTTGGAGTGCAGTTTGCTGGTTATTCATTATATAGATTGTTTTCAAAAAAGCATGACATGAAAGTAAAAATGAAGAGCACGGTTGCGCTTGTTTCAGAAGAGAAACTAAAATTAATTTCTTATTCAGTAGTGGCATTATCCTGCCTTGCATATATTGGATTGTTTTTAAACTACTTAATGGGTTTTAGGGTTAGTTTTCTTGGTTATCTTCCATTGCAGTATTTAATCCCTGCCATAATTGCCTTATGCGCAGCGCCTTTATTGAAAGATGCAATGAAGAATCCTTCAAAAGCAGATATGAATACAAGCTATTGGGCGGTTTACTTAATTACAATAATTTTCATTATTGCTAATTTAGTGATTTTTGTTTTATGGCCGTGAATCGAGGGTTATAAGCAAAATAATCACTCATACTTTTTTTATTTGTTGTTCATAGTTTGTTTTTTAGTATGAGTGATTTAGGTTTTTTTATCTTATGGCGTAATTCTTTCTGGTGTTCTTGGGACGAGTGTTGCTTCGCGGATGCTTTTGAGTTCGAGTAGCTGCATTAAGAATCTTGCATGCCCCATTCCTAAACCTGAGTGTGGGGGGCAGCCGTAGTTGAAGAAGCTTAAATAATCCTTGATTGGCTCAAGGCTTAAGCCTTTTTCAATGGCTTGTGCTTTTAACACTTCGTATCTGTGCTCGCGCTTTGATCCAGTAGTTATTTCCATTCCCTTCCAAATCAAATCAAAGCTTTCAGTTATTTCTGGCTGCTCTTTTTTTCGCATGTGGTAGAATGGCCGAACTGAAATTGGGTATTCGGTTACGAAAACAAATTCATGACCAAATTTTTCTTTTACAATCTCGCCAAGAACCCTTTCGCCTTCAGGGCTTAAATCCTTCTCTTCAACCACTCCACGCTCTTTTAGAAGTTTAATTGCTTCGCTCATTGGAATTCTTGGGAAAGGAGTTTTTGGAACAACCACTCCCACTCCAAAGTGTTTTTTTATCTCTTCGCCATGTTTTTCCTTAATTCTCCATAATGTGTGGGCAATTAATTCTTCCTCTTCATGCATTAATTCTTCAAGCGTTTTGATGTAAGCCAGTTCCATATCTATTGAAGTAAATTCAGTAGTGTGGCGTGGAGTGTGGCTGGGGTCAGCCCTAAATGCGGGACCAATTTCAAACACTTTCTCAAAACCGCTTGCAATAGCCATTTGTTTGTAGAACTGCGGGCTTTGCGCCAAATAAGCTTTTTTTCCAAAGTACTCAAAACTAAATATTTCTGCCCCTCCCTCAGAAGGAGTTGCAATTATTTTTGGTGAATGAATTTGTGTGTATCCATGGCTTAACCAGTATTCTCGCATTGCCGCCTCCATTATAGTCGCTATTTTGAATATTAATGCTTGTTTTGTTTTCCTTAAATCAATCCACCTATATTCAAGCCTTAAGTGGGGTGAAACTTCTTCACTCCCCTTCTCAACTACTTGAATTGGGAGCTCTTTACTTGCCTTGGAAAGAACTTCATAAGATTCAATTTGAATCTCAAACCCTCCTGGGGCTTGTTTTTCCGGCTTCACTAATCCAATTATTGACACCACTGATTCTTTAGGAATTTTTTCTATTTCCAAAAAAACTTGCCCGGCTTCTGGCAGCGCCACTGCTTGAATTATTCCGCTTGATTCCCTGATAAGCAAGAATTTTACTTTGCTTTGTGCCCTTAAATCATGCAAAAAGCCTTGGATACAAATCCTTTGCCCAGCGTATTTTGAAATCTCTTTAACTAAAACTCTCTTCATTTTTTCTTCAACTTCCATTAAACATCAACCTCTAATTATTCAACGCTTAATTTTCAATTAGTTAATCAAAATTAATTTGCGTGCTTACGCGTAAATCAATCTGATGAACTAATTTTGAAAAATTATTTTTTGTTTGAGCTCAA
>CAZIPK010000068.1:0-5955 GCA_964541135.1 uncultured archaeon
GGGAAAATATACTGGTCATTTGAAAAGGTCCTAACCTGCGCGCCGTTTGTAGTGGTCTGGGTTTCAAGCACTTCGAATCTTTTTGTCGAATTGTTCCTTATTGAAAAAGTTGCTTTGGAATTTAAGTTTTCTTCAATTCTTATATTTTTTTGTTCTATCTCGATTAATTTACAGTCAGCGCTTGTTGAGGAATAATCATTGTAATAATCATAATCGTAGTCATCATAATTGTCATTTGATCCTGTATTATTTACAGTTATACTAAAACTTTTAAGCCCGATATCGCTTTCCTGGCAGTATTGGTTTCCCAGATTCCCGCTAATTCCTATTCTTGCAGTTGTGCTTGTTGTTTGTGAAACTGCATCAGCATCAATATGCATTGAAATTGACCTTGTGCCTCTTGGAGGAACTATTATGCCGTAATCAACTGCTGCACTCCTTAATGCTCCGCTTGAAGTCACGTACAAATTAGAAGAGTTAATTCTGAATTCATCAGCAGTATTATTCACAACATCTATTGTTCTTGATGTTGTTCTGGCCTCGTCAACTGAAATGTTTGGAACATTTATTTTTATTCCAGAGCAGGTATTGTCCACAACTGAAATAAAGGCTTCTTCAGTGTCAAGTTCGGTGCTTCCTTGCATTATTGACCCTATAATTTTGTATTGTTTGTATCTTTCCGATCCACCTGTGTTGAATTCATTGCTCCACCTAAATGTGAAAAAATCTATTGCAAGTTCTTGCGACTTGGTTGAAGCGTTTTTTAATAGTTCCCAAACTTTTGAATCTTCATTATATCGGTATATTTTTGCGCCCGCGCTCATATTTGCTGGACAATCTGTCCCAGAATAAGACCCAACCCGAAATTCTATTTGAATATCAACATCAGTGTTTTTTGGGGCGGTTAATAAATTAAGATAAATATCGTCATCTGCTCTTGTTTCAACAGTAAAAGCGCTTGTTGTGATGCTGCAGGCAAATGCCGTTTGCATAGAAAATATTGCCGCAAATGCTAATACAAATAAAAATGATATTTTATTCATTTAATACAACCCCAATTGAGCACTAAAAAAAAGGTGTGCCTAAGTATATTCTACAAAAAGAAGTATAAATACTTTTCGCTTGTTAACTGTAATAAGTTATTTGTGATTTTTTTGATTTTTTGCATAACCCAAAGTAAGAATAGCCCGCAACTATGAAAAGCAGCAAAATGCTAGAAATACCCTTTAAAAAAAGTTTTTAATTTCATTTTTTGCTTGGTTTTTCAAGGCGTCTATTAATTGCCCTGTTTTTTCCCCTTAATCCTTCGGCTGCGAGCGACGGTTTTGCACTTTGAAAGACTTTGACCGGTTTTACTTCAGAATAAATAAAAACAATGCAGAAACAATAAACTATAATCGAGTAAGCTTCAAACAAAATTGAAGGGATTGTCAATAAAAGATATACTGGGTCGTCCATGAAGGTAAAAGGATTTCTAATGTTTTTGGAATCTTTTTCATACCCTTGCTGGTGAACAATGGCAGGCAAATATAGAATCAATCCAGCAATGCTTATTACAAGGATTATGCTTAAAAGTGTCCAGAAAATATTTCTTGCATTCCCATTAGTTATTTTCCAGGATTCTTTTATCGCATTCATTACCCCAATTTCTTTTTCCACAAAAATCACGCTTGACATGGAAAGCCGTACAAAATTATAAACAATTATAACAAAATATGCCAACAGTACAAGCAAAGCAATTAATAAGACAAGTAGCCCAACCAAAGCAATTAAGAAATTTTCAAAGAAAAATGCAGTATTTATAAGCCATATCGACAATAAAAACCCCCCCGCACCAGTTACACCGATGGCAAGATATTTTAACTTAAATACTGAAAATAAGGCCGCAAGGCAATTTAAGATGTCGAGTAAAATAAAGTTCAGCCATCTTTTTGCAGTGAATTCAACAAATCCTAATTTTTTTGTTCCAAGAGCCTTTGCTATTAATAAATAGTTTATGGCTCGAAATATTATCCACACAGCAACTGAGCTAATTATCAAATACATGAACAAGTACAAAAGAACGTTCAAAAAGCCAAGATCGTTGACCATCTGCATTTTTTCAAGTGGTGCAAACAAGGCATTCATAAAGTAGTAGCTTAAGTAAGTGTAAAAAATGTAGAATACAAAAATTGCAGCAAAGTACTTTAATAGCCCTTTTTTCTGCACCCAGTCAAAAAAGCCAAAACTAAAAACTTCCCCAAAATCAAGTCCCATGCTAATATGGTGATAAAAGTAGTATTTAATAGTTGCTTAAATATTAGGGCGAACCAGATCATCAAAACAATTATTCAAAAATAATTAAAATTATTCTTCACGAATATTTAAAACAATTAATCAAAAATAATTAGCTGAAATCCAAGTACAAATTACAAAAAAAATAGAGTAATCAACAAAAAAATAAATCAGTTAGCAGAGAATCAAATCAATTAACAAAAAAATTCATCACCCTTTAATACAAATAATCGGCTTGAGTTTGGCGACTTTTTCAGATATGCCTGTTTTGTGCATTATTTCAACCACCATGTTAATGTCTTTGTATGCGTCTGGGGCTTCTTCCGGCAGGCCTTTTAGCGACCTTGCCTTAACCACAATCCCCTTTGCTGCAAGTGATTCAAGGAGTTGAGTCCCAGTCCACTTCCCAAGGGCAGCTGTTCTTGACATGCTTCTTCCAGCCCCGTGGATTGTTGAGCCAAAGGTTTCTCGCATTGCTTTATCAGTTCCTTTTAAAATAAAAGAATTTGTACCCATCGAACCCCCGACCAAGATTGGCTGGCCAACTTTTCTATATTTTAATGGAACCTCAACATTCCCCGGGCCAAATCCTCTTGTGGAGCCTTTTCTTTGGATTAAAACTTTTTGCTTCTTTACTTTGGAATTAAAATTTTCTTTTTCACCACCCAAATTAACTTGTCCAACATAATGGGTTTCTATTTTCGCGGTGTTGTGGCCCACATCATAAAATGTTTTAACTTCTTTTTCGCCTATTTCAAATACTTTTGCAAAACTCCTTTTCACAAGAGCCCCAATTACAAAACGATTTGCAAAAGCCGCATTGCTTCCTGAGTTAATTGCCCCCAAATAGCTTTTGCCTTCTTCGCTTTCTATTGGCGCACAAACCAAATCCCTTTCAGGGATATTAATCCCGTATTTCTTTACAGCACCATCAAGGATTTGCAAATAATCTGTCCCGATTTGGTGGCCTAACGCGCGCGAACCACAGTGAATGCTTACAAAAGTCCCTCCTTCTTTGAGCCCAAAAATTTTGGCAGCTTTCTCGTCATAAATTTTTTCTATTTCCTGCACTTCGCAGTAATGGTTCCCGCTTCCAAGTGTGCCAATCTGGTCAAGTGACCTCTCTTTTGCTTTTTCGCTGACCGCATTAATATCCCCCTTTTTAACACAGCCTTTTTCTTCAATAAATTGCAAATCTTTCCTTGCCCCATAGCCTTTTTTTACGATAAAACCCGCTCCTTTTTCTAAAACTTCGTCCATTTCGCTTTTGGTTAGCACCAGTTTTCCCCTTATCCCAAGGCCCGCCGGAACATCCTTGAATAATTGTTCGGCAAGCTCTTTCTTTTTTTCGCTCACTTCTTTTGCGCTTAATGGAACAACGATCCCCTGAACGCCGCAGTTGATATCAAACCCCGTACTTGCAAATGTAACCACCCCTTCCTTTAAATCTGAGGCGGTTGTTGTGCCAATAGGTGCCCCATATCCCGGATGTATATCACTTAAAGAAACAATTCCAACTAATCCTGGCAAATTTGATAAATTTTTGAGCTGGAGTAGAGAGCTATTATTGCTTTGCTGTTCGCTTTCAAGTACTTTAGCAATCTCTTCATTAATATAAAGCCTTGGCGTAACTTTAGTTTTTTCTCCAAAATCCACCGAATAAGAGTAAGCGCCTTTTTTAATTAATTTAACCATGTTTCGCACCGGCAAATAAGTTCAATCAATAGGGTTTTTATGAATAAGTTTCACATAGATAAATTTTTTTATAAATCACACTCTTTGCTTCGCGGCATAAAATTTTTACTATCAAACATCAACAATGCATTGCGCTACCCACTTGTTATTTTCTTTTTTGACTTTTAGTTCAGAATAGGTTGCCGCTTTTACATCCACTTTAAAGGAGTGTTTTTTATTGTCAATTATTGTTCCTGCCGCTTTTGCCCTTAAAACGAACCTTTCCTTTTCTTTTGAAATGTGAATGACAAAATTCGAAAATATAAGCTTTTTCGTATCTTTTACGTAAAGTAATTGGTTAAGAAAAGCCACTAATAGTGCGCCTTCATCAGTCGCACTTGCTTCAATAACTTCTTTTTTATCTGTCCCTACACTTCTCAATTCAGTTATAACATCAGTCATGGCTTTTGCAGTTTCACCAAAAGCTTCTTCCATAGTAGAACCAAACCCGCGCACTCCGATGTCCGCTTTGTGTTCAAAGTGTTCAAAAGTCATTTAACCACAATAAAAACTGCTGCGAGCATGATAAAAAGCTTATAGGCAAGTAAGCAAACATAAATGGAAATGAATTAATCAGTTTTGCAATTATTTTTACTTAATACTAAATTCCCTATTCCCCAATATCTTCAAACCATATTTTTGGCTTTTTCTTAATAAAATCTTTTAACAACTCCTTGCATTCCTTTAAGTTCAAATTAATTATTTCTACCCCTCTTTTCTTCAAATAACTTTCAGGCCCTTTAAAATTTTCATTCTCCCCAATAACAACTAAAGGGATTTTATATAAAAGAACGGCTCCAGCGCACATGTCGCAAGGGCTTAGTGTAGTGTAAAGTACACACTCTTTGTATTCTTTTGAATTTAATTTGCTTGCATTTTGTATGCAATCCATTTCAGCGTGCAATATATCAGACCCTGTTTGAACTCTTTTATTATGCCCTCTTCCAACAATTTTTCCTTTAAAAACAATGACACTTCCAATCGGCTCTCCACCCTCTCGCACTCCTTTTTTTGCCTCTTTTATTGCTTCAGCCATGAATTTTTTGTGTTGCGCAAAAGTATATTCCAAAAAATCCCCTCTTTAAAAAACTTAATCAAATAAATTAATTAAAATTCATAAAATTAACTAAACTCCCTAATTGGAAAAATTTTTTTTGTGAACTTTTGGCATTAATACTTTTTTTTATCCTTTTTCTCCATCCACTCAATCAGTGGGATGAGTTCTTCCTTTTCGTTGAGATTAATTTCTTTCACGTGTTTTGTTTTTGGCGCAGCTTTTATGTCCCCATAAATTTTTTTATCATCAAACCCTATTAGCGCAGCATCGTCACGGGTACAGCCATAATAAACTTTTTTTATTTTCGCCCACTCAATTGCAGCAAGACACATTGGGCAGGGTTCACATGAAGAGTAAATAACACAGTCACTCAAATCAAATCTTTTCAATTTTTTAGCGGCTTTTCTTATTGCAACTATTTCAGCATGCATCGTAGGATCATTTGTAGATAGTACCATATTATGCGCACGCGCAATAATTTTTCCTTTTCTTACAACTACCGCCCCAAAGGGCCCGCCTTGATTCTTCCTCATCCCAATTAAAGCTTGTTTTATTGCTTCTAATAAAAAATCCACCATGAATTAATTAGGCTTTTTTTGTTTTTATACCTTCGCCGCATATTATTTAAAAGGATGAAATGAGATTTGCCTCAATAATCAAAAAATTATTAAGTATTTCATGAACCATTTAATGTCGATCAACACCAAATAATCAGACTTTTTTTTAAGCAGGTTTTGTTTGAAGAAACAAACGCAGAAAACCAATTTAATTTAAGTTCGTTTGCCGCACTTCTTCCACTCAACTATTTTTTTCATAAAATCAACCATTAAAGTAACGCGTCTAAACCAACCAGATTCAAAATTTTTTAAATCTCCAAAACTTAAGGGAGG
>CAZIPK010000069.1:0-367 GCA_964541135.1 uncultured archaeon
TTGCAAAAGAAAGACCAAAGAGCATCCACCAAATAGCCAAAGAAGCAAGCAAAAACAAAAAATCAAATGTTGAATTTGAAACAATAAAAGACTCCGCATCAACAATACAACGGCCAAAGAAAAAGAAGTGAATTTCTTTTAGTTTAATTAGCTGTTTGCCGGGGCAAGCAAACCCTGGCGGGTTCTTTTTTAATTTTTTTTAATCTTTTTTATATAATTATTAACTTGTTTTTTAAAACTTAATTTTTTTGTGTGCCCAACATTTAAAAACACATATGAATTAAAATTCATTTATTATGGCTGAAATTGCCGGGTTTATTGTGACCTTCAGGGAAACAATTGAAGTAATGCTTATTTTGGGTGCGGT
>CAZIPK010000069.1:377-5900 GCA_964541135.1 uncultured archaeon
GGTGCGGTGGTAGCTTACCTTGCCGCAACAAAACAACAACAAAACCTAAAACAAGTTTACCGCGGAGCAATAGCAGGCATTATTTTAAGCGTGTTATTTGCTTTTGGATTCATTTTCTTAATTGGGGAATTTGAAGGAATGGCGGAAGAACTATTTGAAGGAACGCTTCTAATAATAGGCGCACTAATAGTTTCACTACTGGTAATTTGGCTAAGCAAAACCGCCCACGGAGTAAAAGGAATAAAACAAAACGTTCTTGACAAACTGGATACAATGGAGGCAACAAGCGTATTCTTGATTTCATTAATCGTAGTTTTAAGGGAAGGAGTAGAAGCAGTACTGTTTTTAGGCGCACTAAGCATAGAAGACTCGGCACTCACAGTTGGAGGAACAATAGGAATTATAATAGGAATAATTATAGGGTATTTGATTTACAAGAACCTAATTAAAATAGATTTAATGAAAATGATGACTGCAATAAGCGTGCTCTTGGTATTGTTTGGGGCAGGAATGGTTTCCCAAGGAGTGCACGAACTCCAAGAAGCAAAAATAATTCCCTTTATGGAAGAAAAAATTTATGGTATCGGGGGAGAACAATTGCCTGACGGAAGCTACCCGCAAATTCACGAAAAAGGATTTATTGGAGGAATACTAAAAGGAATATTTGGTTATGACTCAAACCCAAGCCAATTACAAGGAATAGTTTACTTAATTTACTTAATTATAATGCTCTTTATACTAATGCCAAAAAAATATGAAATAAAGAAAAATTAGCCGGCAAAACACTCTCAAAAAGCTTTTAATTAAAACAAATTCTATTATTCAATAAATGCCTTTCAATAACAGTCTAACTTGCCCGAAATTAATTACCGGAGTTAAGTGATTAAAATGCCTTACAAACTCTCCCCAAGCTCAATTAACTTGTACTTAGAGTGCCCGCGTTGCTTTTGGCTTGAAAAACACGAGAAATGGAAGAGGCCCGCAACAGTATTCCCTTCTTTGCCTTCAGGAATGGACAGGATTCTAAAAGAACACTTTGACAAATTCCGCGACAAAGAAGAACTGCCCCCGGAAATATGCACACACGAGCACTGCAACGGATTAAAACTATTTGGGCAAAACAAAGAAGAAAAAGAATTACTCTCAAGCTGGAGGAATAATTTCAAAGGAATAAAATACAAAGACGAAAAAGGCAATACTTTATTTGGAGCAGTGGATAATATCCTAAAAAACAATGACATTTTGATAGTGCTTGATTACAAAACACGCGGCTACCCAGTAAAAGAAGACACCCCAGCCCACTACCAAAACCAAATGGACACTTACAATTACTTACTAAGAAAAAATGGCTACAAAACAGAAGACTACACATTCCTTTTATTCTATGTCCCAAGTAAAGTAACCCAAACAGGAGAAGTAATATTTGACACAACACTAGTAAAAATCAAAACCAACCCAAAAAACGCGGAAAAAAACTACACAAACGCAATAAAATGCTTAGAAGGAGAAGAACCAAAACAAAAATGCGAGTGGTGCGAGAAGGTTTTAGTTTAAGGAATGTGAATAGTGAGAGCTTACTATTATTTAGGGCTTGATAGAACCTTAAGTACAGAAGTCCTAAAATTAACAATTCAGTTATCAAAATCTACCCTTTTAGTACAAAGCCAATTTTGACTAAAGATTTAAATTCAACTGTTGCATAATTATTATGGTTGATTTGTGTGGCTAAACCGGCTTTATTAAAGTACAGACAAACTATCACTGGGAAAAGAAAGTGGTTTATGGGAAGTTTGCTTGAAACTCCTTTAGGGAATATGGTTGTGGGCCATCCAGCAAAAGTGGTTAAAACTGGCAAAGGTGAAAAACTGCGAATTGAACCTGAACGCGAATTAATTGACCAAATGGAGCAAAGGCAATTGGCTGAGAGAGCTGGAAGACTTTTTACAAGGCGAAAAGAAAGGGGCTTAAAAAAATTAAGCAACACGAATCTTTATCCTGTTCTTAATGAAGCAAAAACTGCTTTGCTTGCAAAATACGGTTTTGAGCCTGTTAGTATTGCTAGAATGGGTCCCAATTCAGAAATGCGTTTAATGACTAAATTAGCTTCAAAAATAATTGAACGAAACAATAGCGAGAGAGAACGTGTGCATATTGGTTTATCTCATGAAATGGATGCTTTTTCAGAACTAGGTTTTATTGTGACCTCGATGGATGCTATGCGCGGAAAAAAGTTTGGAGACCAAGTAGCTAATATAATTGTTGAAGAGTATGAAAGACACAGCAGAGTGGGCAGCGAAATGTCCCCAATATTAAGAATAACTTTTGATTCAATTAGGGGAAGATTAACTATGGACCAAGCAAGAAAATTTCTTGACAAGGAGCATGGTTCGTTAGGTCGCGGCGAGGCATGGTCAGTTGATTCAATGCTTCCCCAAATTGCTATAAGTGGAGTTGATATTGCCAAACTTAGAAAAGACTTAGATCCAACATCAGCGTTTTTGAATAATGTTTTCCAAAGAAGATTTAAAGAGGCTGCACAAAGCCCAGTGTTTAACGGCCCGCAAAGAGAAATGTACGGCAGTCTATTAAAAACTGCTCTTGAAACTGTTGAACAAATGAAAAGAGATGAAATACCTGAACATTTTTACCAAGGACAAATGCGCGGATGGTTACTATACTCACTAGCCATGGGAATAGCTCGTAGCGGCGGAACAAAAACAAGAATAATATAACCAAAAAAAAACCACTAACAAACAGAATATTCTTTTAGTTCTTGTTTTTCAACTTGTTTACTTTGTTGTTCTAATCCTTTTTTTATTTGAAGTAGTTGGGTTATGCCGTTTATTGAGTTTTGTTGTTATTAATATATGGAATTTTAAAAACCATTTTAGCGATTGTTTTTGGAATTATTTTAATTTTGAGCAATTATTTTAAGGCAAAAAATTAGTGATTAACAAAAACTTAATTAATCCGCACGCGCATTATTGTATTATGGCAATAGGACTTGGTTATCAAAGGGCAGGGCAAATTCAAAAAGGGCGAAACTTTGCCATTAGTTTAAGGGAGCAACAAGAATTTGATGCACATTTAAGGCAAGAACAATTAAGAAGAATCGGCCCATTAAGCAAAAAAATAACTAAAGAAGCAAAAAAAGCCGTGCCCCAAATAGTTGCCTTCTTAAGAGAAGAATTTAGGGCAAGAAGAATGAATGCTGATGAAGTAGGAATGGAGCAACTAAGAAAACTAGACGAAGTAATAGTAAACAGACTGCCTTTACCAAAAGAAACCAAAAAAATAGCACTACAAAAGCTAGGTTACGAAGCAGTGCTAACAGACTTGTATGCTAAAGCAATTTTTCAACAACCAATTAATAGGAATAGTGTGGTAAATGCATTAGAAGAAGCAATATTCACAGCACAACAAATAACCACTCCACTAAACAAAAAAAGGCTTGACGAAGGGATTAATCTAAAAGCGCTTGAACAAGTCCGGGATAAATTAAAAAGAGAAACCTCTCCAAACATAAGAATAACCCTACCACTAGCACTCCAATTAAAACTAATAAATTCATTAGCAGTAAGAGAAACTCTTGGAGAAGAAATGAGTGAATTATACAGAATAGCATACTCCCAAGCAAAAATAACACTCGCAAGTGAAATGATGAAAATGTGAAAAAAATGCAAGAGCAAAAAATAAATTCTCTTTAAGAATAATTAAAACAAACAACTGCTTTTAATAGTTAATTTATTATTACATTTCCACCTTGTTTTGTTAATGAAGCGAATAGTTTTGATTTCGTGCGTAAGCAAAAAACTCTCGACAAAAGCCAAGGCCCAAGAGTTATACACAAGCAGTTTGTTTAAAAAAAACCTTGCCTACGCGAAAAAACAAAACCCTGACGAAATATTCATCCTCTCTGCTAAATACGGGTTACTAACACTAAACAAAGAAATCGAGCCATACGATTTAACACTAAACACTATGAAGAACAGTGAAGTCAAACAATGGGCAGAAAACGTTTTAAGAGAACTAAAACAAGTAAGCAATTTGGATGAAGATGAAATAATTTTTCTAGCAGGAGAAAAGTATCGGAAATTCTTAGAACCAAGCATGAAAAATTATCGCGTTCCACTAAAAGGACTATCAATAGGGAACCAGTTAAAATGGCTAAAGGCGAGGACAAATGAGTGAAGACTGCAAAAAAATCCACGAATTATTTAACTCTGCAAAAAGATTCTACTTTCCCTTCAACGAAAAAGAAATCCCACAAAACGGGATTTACGTACTATTTGAAAAAAACGAGAAAGCACACAACGCGGACAGAATTGTAAGAATAGGGACCCACACAGGCAAAAACCAATTACCCTCAAGACTAAAACAACACTTCATTAACGAAAACAAGGACAGAAGCATTTTTAGGAAAAACATTGGAAGAGCGCTTTTAAACCAAAAAAAAGATTCATTCCTACAAAATTGGGAAATAGATTTAACCACAAAACAAAACAAGCAAAAATACGCAAAAACAATAAACTTTGAGAAACAAAAAGAAACAGAAAAACAAGTAACAAAACACTTACAAGAAAACCTTTCCTTCACAGTAATCAAAATAAACGACAAAGAAAAAAGACTCGAACTAGAATCACAACTAATCTCCACAATCTCCCTATGCGAAGAATGCCAACCCTCAAAAAACTGGCTAGGCAACTACTCCCCAAAACAAAAAATAAAAGAAAGCGGCTTATGGATAATAAACGAACTATACAAAAAACCACTAACAAAAGAAAACTACGAATACTTGAAAACAATTAAAGACCATGAAAAAGATCAGGTTTGAAGCGAAAGGGCGAGAGTTTGGTGCTTGATTTTTTTTTAAGTTTCTGATTTAAAAAATTCTTCTTTGATTTTAATTAAATAATGATGTTTTTTTGTGTGACAATCTTCGCAAAGTATTATTAAATCTTCAAGTTCTTCATTTCCAAGTCGATCATAAGTTTTGTGATGCGCTTGCAAGTGTTTTTCAAATCTTTTTGCTCCACATTCTTCGCATTTAAAACCAACTTCCCTAAGTTTTTCTAATCTTTTTCTATCCCATTTTTGGCTAGTAATATAATTTTCGTATTTTTCTCTATTTCTATTGGCTCTTTCTTTCCTTAATGCCCAATTAGTTTTCTGAATATAAGGGTGATCTTCTGAAGATTCGTGTTCATAATCATCATCAGTTCCTTCAAAAGGATTTTCGTTAAATTCTTTTTTGGCTTCCTTAATTTCATTATAGCAAGAGTAACAATAGTTATATTTTGAATTAATTGGCTTTTTGCAGTCAGCACATTCTTTAAACTCTTTATCAGATTGTTCTCTTTTATGGCATTCAAAACACAAGCCAGTAGTTTCCGCGTATTTTTCACTTATCTCTTTATGGCACTTTTCACAGTGAAATTTTAGTTCCATTACTTAATTAATGAATAAATAAAATTAACAATATTTTGTTTTAACTTTATCGGCAAATAACCTCCGCAAGGCTTT
>CAZIPK010000070.1:0-5742 GCA_964541135.1 uncultured archaeon
AATCAAGCCCGTTTGAATTCGTGGAAACAAGCTTTAACTTGCCCAAAATCTCTTTCTTTGAAACAACAATATTTTTATCAATTAACTCTTTTAATGGCTCAACCCATTCTTTTGAAATTATGGGGGAAGGGTCATAACCCAAAGAAATTTTTTCAAAAGCATCATACAAAGAGCCGTGCTCCGCAATTAAGGGCTCAGCAACACCCGCCCACACAGCATCAAAACTCTTGTCAGTGTGCTTTGCAAGCAACTGAATAAATTTTTCTTCCCTATTAATCTGCTTAAACTGTGCCAAAACTTGTCTTTCACGCTGCGGATTAACCCCTGCAAAGGACAAATCAATCTGCTTCTTTTCAGCATCAACATTCAATACTTTTGCAACCCTGACCTGGTTCATTTTGACAAAATTTCGAATATTTTTTACCCAAGAGCTTGAAACATTGCTTATGTGAACAAAACCCCTAACATTCTTGTACTCAAGCAACTCGACAAAAACACCATAATCAAGGATTTGATTAACCTTAACAACCGCAAAATCATTCCTCTCAGGATAATCCATTCAAACCAACAAAAAAATTCTCCAAGCAAGAGCTTAAAAAAGCAAATGCTGGCGGAAAAAATATTGAAAAAAAACAAAAAATACTTTGAAAAAACAAATCCTGACGCTAATAGAAAAAACAAGATTAATCACTAATACTTTCTTATTAGGGCAGTTATTTTTCTTCAGCAATTTTTCTTGTTACAAAAAGCCTTGCAATTTTTGATGGAAGTTCAACACTTTGCCCCTCAGAAAAGGGACCGTACTCCTTCATGTCAGTTCCAACAAAAGTCGGAACATCTTTTAGTATTTTAAGCGAAATGAGTGTTGATTCTTTTTTCTCTTTTTCCCCAAAAAGGGACTCGTAAAGGGAAAAATATTCTTCAACAACTCTTAAAAGTTTTCTAAAAATTTCTTTCTCCTCAGCAGCCATTTTTTCTTCATTAACTTCCTTAGTGTGCGCCGCAATCAAAGCCTTATTTAGAAGCTTTTTTTCGCGCATCAAAAAAATTTCTTCAATAACCCTTTTCAGGTTAGTGAACTCGCGGGCATCGGAAGCAGAGAAATTCTTTAGAGAAGCAATATACTTTTTTTTCTCCCCCTCAACAAAAACAGATAATGAATCAACAAAATCATCCTCAACCTCAACAAGCTTTGAAGTGTTCTTCTCCAACCGATGAATTCTCCTCAATTCATCATAATCAATACGCATACACAACCCACAACCCAATTAAGAAGACAACAAAACTAATTAAAAAGCATGGTTAAACAAAAAACCAGTTCGTAATATTAAAAGAGCTTAAACAGTTATTAAAAAATATGAAAAAAAATAAACACGAGTTTTCATTTTCTCTTTCTCCCAACCTGCCGCCTATCAAAACCACTTAATTTATCCCTGTTATTAGCATAAGCAAAAGCAGGTCTTGGAATTAAACGCCTCCATTGCCTAAATTTCGCACTAACAAAATCACGTGCTTTTTCTGGAGCTTCTGGCGGGCGCAAATATGCCCTATACATCCAAGGATGAAAACCAGCTTTACCCACACTTGTTTTTTGAAATTTAAAACGCGCATACTCCGCCCTTGATTCTTTTAAAAAATGTACATTACCTTTAAAATCAACAAAAAAAACCGGGTGAGTCCGTGAAAGGTCTGTAGGGCGCATCAATTCAGGGGGGTAATTTCCTTCAAATTTGGTGTCTAAAATACCGTGCTTTTTCATTAAATCAATTATCCTTAAATGATAATTTTGCACTGTTTCAGCAGTCTTAATATGAACTTTGCCGCCATAAAGAAGTAATCCCCCTAAAATTACCCCTCCTGAAAAATTTTTTTCGGCCAAATATTGCTGCAACAAATATAAATTTAATAATGACCCCCCATGAAGTAAACTTCGATAACTCCTAGAGGTTTTTAAATTATATTCAACCATAATTGGGAAAACTTCCCTTGCTAACTTTGGATCCCCTATTAACAATCTTACCCCAGGAGCCAAATGTTTAAGAGGAATAATGATTTCCTTATTATTCAACTCTTTACTCCAAGGCAAAAAATCACCAAAAATTAAAAATTACTTAATTTAATAAGGTCAACCCTAAATTTAACCTTTACTTAAAACAAACCTTTTGAAAAAGCAAAGCTTATTTTAGGTTAAAACCAACTCAAGCTCACTTAAGAACCGCCGCACCTTTTCCTATCAAATAAATTGCGGCAAAAAGAGGCAATTCTTCAATTGAATTATCAAACGGGCCAAATGTTTGGCCTTTTAGAGAAAATTTTGGGGCACCTAACACACTAACCTTAACCGATTCATTTCCAAAAACAACCGCGTCAATAAAAGGATCAAAGGATTTCAATGAATCAATGGGGATTATTTTTGCAACTAAACCAGTATCCCCATGCAGCGTGGAAGGAACACGAATAATTTTATTTAAATCAATACTTGTTTGCCTGTCAATGGGAATTTTTTCCTTATTTAAAACATGCTCAAATATTTTCTGCCAAACAATGCCAGATTTTTTCGCAAATACAGGGGCTAGTTTGCCCTCATCAAGCGAAGCAAATACTTTCTCTTTTAAAGAAAAAGCTTGGGCAGTTCGTTTCGATTGTGAACCAATAATTTTTGCAGCGATTTTGGGGTCCAAGTTAAAAAATTCTCTAGCCCCTTTAATTAATCTATTTGCCCAAAGTCCCTTATGAGTTGGGCAAAAAAGGGAATCAAAATCAAAGCCAATATTTGTAAAATCAAAACTCTTCGCGGTTAAATAATCCACAAGCTCAATCCTTGCCCTCTTGTTCAAATTGCTTATCTTTTCCCAGCGCAAATGAACATGATACCCTGCTTTTCCTGAAAAATTGATCAACACTTCGCTTGCAGGGAAATTAAAATCATTCTCCAAAAAACCAATGAGCCTAAACACCTGCTTTTTTGCCTCATTGAGGTGTTCATTATTGAACCATTGAATATTGTTTTGTGTTAAAACCTCCAAACCCAATTCATCAGCATCAAACTCATAAATTAAATCCGCCTTCAGCCAGTTTTTTTGCAGAGTAGGAGTCCTTGAGGGGAAAGCATAATAAGAATTTGAGTAAGAAAAAAACAAAGGCGCTTTTTCACGCAAAAAATAATTCATTTCAAGCTCAGAAGAGAAAGACAAATTACGATTCGCTATTTTTCGCTTAAACACCCCGTAGCCAAATTCCCTGTGAATCACATCAGGCACTGAGGAAATTTTATTAAGTTTATAGTAATCTGAAAAATTTTTCTTTAAAAAATCTGATTCGGGGCTGTTTTGGCTATCAAACATGTTAATTCACTCCAGAAAAATTCTTTACACTGTTTTTTTGAAGAGCAGCACTTTTTTCAAAAGCAATGCTTTTTTGAAAATTGCTTTTCCTATTTTTTAACCTTAATTTTGAAATATAATACTGCAAAGGATGCTTTACAGTGCATTCCTTCTCGCATTCCTTAACACGCAAGCCCTGTTCAGCAATTTTTCTGCACGCAGGAGCAGAAAGCTGTTTTTCAAAAATCTTTTCAATGTGGTACATTGCAATTTTTTTGTCAAAATCAGGGCTTTTAGAAAAAACCAAAAGCATTTCTTCGCGATTCATCCCAAGCTGGTACAAAAAAGACGCCAGTGTCAAGCGCTCAATATAAGAAAGCTTCTTTCCCCCAAGCTGATTGTTGTAAAGATTTAACATGCATGGAGGAAATAGTGTTGAATCAATTTTTCCTGATAGCTTCAAATCAAAATTCTTTTTCTCAACCACCACTAATTGGGAATCAATGCTTCTTGCGAGAGCCTGGAAACTTTTTGGAATTTCTTCAGCAGGAATTGGAAGCGAATCAATAATTCTTTGATACGCAACTTCCGCCAAAAATCTTGCAAACGAATTATTGTTAAGTAAAACTCTCCCATTAACAACCGGAAGGTTAACAAGCTTTATTTCCTCGTCAATAAAGTGAATCTGTAAAAAATCAAGCAGGCTAACTTCAACAAAAAAACCTTTTCCTTCAAAAAACTTAAAATCGATCCTTAAATCCTGCATCAATTCGGTGGCTTCGTCATTGAAATTTTTGCTCTCAATCAAATAATTAAAAGTTGATTTGTGGTAAAAAAGAGCAAGCTTTTGAGGCAAGTTAGGCGTCTTCATTAACGAAACAAGCATTTTGGCAACAGGAAATGCCATTAATTCAATCTCAATGTTTTCCTTAGAAGCAAGTGGGTCAAAATAATATGGATTGTTTGTAAAAGCCCTTGAAATTATCAACGCCGCCTTTTTAATTGCGCTTTGGGGAATATTATTTACATCAATATTTAACTGCTTCAAAGCTTCCTTTGCTTTTGGGGAAAAAGGGAACTTTTGGGCAAAAACAAGCTTATCCATAAACAATACCCTTTAGGAAAATATTAAATGAATTACTATGTAAGAAAAAATCAATAATCACAAAAAAACAATAAAACTTCAAAGTTAAAACATTTAACTAAAGTTAATTGCAATAAAAACACAAAGTATTTTTTATCAAAAAATTCTAAGGAATCAAAAAAATTAAATCAAAAAATCATGTGCGCCAAATAATAAGATATTTTTGCAGGACCCAAGGAATAAGAGACGTGCATTGCTGAATCATTTTTTAATTCAATCGTTATTTGTTTATCTGATTCCGCATGGCGAACAATATTCTGCAAAAAATTAAGCGAGAATTTTGAAATAATTTCTTTTTTTGCGGCGACTTTTGAAACTTTTGTTGCTTCGGACTCAAGTACCCCGCCAGTCCCCTTTGCTTCAACAAAGAACTTGCCATCACTCACGCGAAAAACGACACTTGCGCTAAAAAGCGAAGCATCCTTAAGCAATTCTTTTAAGTGCTGGGAATTAATCTCAACTTTAGCCTCATAATCAATTACGGGCAGTTTTGCCTCATCCCCTGAAACATCAATCAATGGTAGTTTAAATGAGCGCTTCAAATCAGACTCAAACTTTATCCTTAAATCAGAATCACCAACATCAATAAGCATCTTGTCGCTTGGAAGGGAACGGGCAAGAATCTTATTCAATTCGACCAAATCAAGCCCTACAAAATTAGGCTCTATTGCATACTTATCAAAATATTTTTTCTCAACAAAATAATCCACGAGAACTACCTGGCTTGGGTCAATTGCCCTAAAATAAATCCCCTTGTCAGAAAAGCGAAAATTCCCTTCAGGAATGAAAGAAGATATTGATTCCACTGCGGACTTAAAAAACGCTGCCTGCTTTAATTCAATCATAAACACACTGAAATAATAACAACAAAAAAGTATTTAATCAATAGCTTGGCGGTAAAAACGCTAAAAAATTCTCAATAACTTTCCTTAAGCAAAAAAATAATCCTTATATTAATAAAATTAATCCAAATTTTAATTCCAAGATATCAGGGGTTTAATTTAGTAGAAGCAAAATTATTGCGATTCAATTCTTGGAGCTAAAAAGTAGCCGATGCTTGCATCCCCAATATTATAAGAAACTTTTATAGGGGCGTTTGATTTCAAGAATAAAGCAACTTTAGTGTCTGAAGAAGCGGATTTTAGCATATCCTGCAAATAATCCAAAGGAAACATGCTTTTACACTCACGCTTAACCCTTATTTCGGGAAGAGAAACCTTGTTTTGTTTTACATCTTCATTAAGATTGCCTTTTGAAGAGTTGGCTTTAACAAAA
>CAZIPK010000071.1:0-5669 GCA_964541135.1 uncultured archaeon
AAGCTTAACAAAGGCATTAACAGGCAAATGGTGCGACACCCACAGCGAAGAAATGAAAAGAGGAATATCAATAAGGTTGGGATATGCCGATACGACCTTCTACAAGTTAAAAACAAGCAATGGCTTTGTGTATAACAATACTGATGAATACCAAGGCAAAAAAGCAGAAGTAGTTTCTTTGAGAAGAGTGAGTTTTGTTGATGCACCTGGACACGAAACACTAATGACAACCATGCTTTCAGGCGCAGCTCTCATGAACGGGGCAGTGCTTGTAATTGCTGCAAATGAAATTTGTCCCCAGCCAAGAACAATAGAACACCTAATGGCATTAAAATTTGCTGGAGTGGACAAGGTGGTTGTTGCCCAAAACAAAGTTGACTTAGTAACAAAAGAAGAAGCCTTGAAAAATTATTCCTCAATAAGGGCTTTTTTGGATTCTTACGGCTTTAATAATGCGCCCATAATACCAACCGTGGCAAATTTCGGGGTCAATATTGACTCGCTAATTGAAGCTATAGAAACTCATATTCCAACCCCGCATTTTGATTTGGCGAAACCTTTGAAAATGTTTGTTGCAAGAAGTTTTGATATAAACAAGCCAGGAACAAAAACAAAAGACCTTAAAGGCGCGGTTCTTGGGGGAAGCATTTCAACAGGAATAATTAAAGTGGGTGATGAGATAGAAATTGGACCGGGACTTGAAGGATTCACAAAAACAAAAGTATTAAGCATTTCAACGGATGAAGGGCTAATTGAATCAGCAAAACCAGGCGGGTTAATCGCAATAGGGACTGACATTGATCCAAGCATGGCACAAAATGATAAATTACGCGGGCAAATTGTTGCAAAAGTTGGGACATTATCAAAGCCAGCTAAATCACTAAATCTAAAACTGCACTTATTTGAGAGAATGATTGAACAAAACTTAACTGAAAAAGTTAACATAAAAATAAGTGACCCGCTTGTTGTGACAGTGGGGACAAACACAGTATTAGGATTTGTTTTGAAGACTGACCAAAAAACATGCCTCTTGAGCTTGAAGAATGAAGTAATTGCTGAGAAAGGCGAAAAAGTTGCGATAAGCAAAAATGTTAATGGCCAATGGAGATTAATTGCTTATGGGGAAGTAATTTGATTTTTTTCTTTTTAATTAAATTAATTTTTTAAGGGCGGCAAAATGGCTGAAAAAGTAAAAATCCTTCTTGACACTAATTTTCTTTTAACTTTGGTTCGGTACAAGATTTTTGGATTTGAGGAAATAAAACAAAAAGTTCCATGCGAGTTTTACACTTTAAGCAGGATATTGTACGAATTAAAAGGGCTTGGCAAGGGGGATAAGAAAGTTAAAAAAGAAGTATCGATAGTGGAACAGATTTTGAAAAATAATGCTGTAAAAGTAATTGATAGTAGTAAGGAAAATGTTGATGAGGAACTAATTGAACTAAGCAAAGATTATGTCATTGCTACAAATGACAAGGAACTTCGAAGAAAGGTTAAGGAAGCAGGCGGTAAAACCATTTTTGTTAGAAGCTTAACTTATGTTGATGTTGGAGAGATAATTGCGGATTAAAAGGGCTTAATTCCTCATAAAAAGTTAATTTGGGCTTGTAAAAAACTTGATTTGAATTTATTAGAAACTTAATTTAAATTTGTAAAAAAACTTAATTTAAGTGCAATATGTTGGACATTTCGAGGTTTTTGCTCTTAAAAAAAAGTTAATTTTTACTCAAAAAGCATGGTTTTTAAACATGGCGGTGGGGATAATTTATAATCAGTCCTTAGCTTTAAGGCTAGGATTTAATCAATTATTACATTTATTTTAATTGCTTGGTGAAGGTGGACAAATGTTCTATAAAACAAAGATAATTGACAAAGTAAGGGTTCCTCCAAAAAAATTAGGGACAAAAATAAAGGATTCCTTGCTTGAAATATGCAGAGAAGATTATGAAGGAAGAATAAGGGACGAATACGGGGTAATAATTGCAATAACCGGAATAGGCGAAGTAGGAGTAGGGCATGTAATACCCGGGGACGGAGCGGCTTATTTTGAAGCAGAAATAGAAATGCTGACCTACAAACCATACTTGCAGGAAATAACAAGAGGCACAATAAGCGAAGCAACAGAATTTGGGGCATTTGTCCGAATTGGTCCAATTGAAGGATTAATTCACGTAAGCCAAATAATGGATGATTACATTAATTATGACGCAAAACTTCCAGGATTTGTTGGAAAGAAAAGTGATCGAAAACTTGTTCCTGAAGACAATGTAACTGCAAGAATTGTTACAATTTCACTAAAAGGAGATACTTCAAGCTCAAAAATAGGCTTAACGATGAGACAGCCTTTCTTAGGGAAAAGCGACTGGGCAAAAATAGATGAAAAAGGAGTAAAAGATATAAAAGGAAAAAAGAAACAAGGCAAAAACGCTCCTGAAGAAAAACCAAAAAAGGAAGGAAAAGAAAAAGAAGCAAAATAGTTATGGTGAATGAATGATTAAAGAAAAAGCATGCAGAAACTGTAGGTTCATTGTGGAAGAAGGGGACACTTGCCCTAACTGCAATGAAAAAGCGTTCACGACATTTTGGAGAGGATATGTGGTAATCATAAATCCTGAACAATCCGAACTAGCAAAAAAAATGGGGATAAATAGGAGAGGAAAATTTGCTTTAAGGCTAAGCAGGTAATTATTTCCTCCTGAATGAACTGGTCTAAAAAATTATTTGTTTTTGAGTAAAAAATTTTTTAATTTATTAATTAAAGTTTATGATTAAGAAAATTTTTGTCAGGTGAAGATAATGGAACTAAAAATATTGGAAAAGAAAAAAAATGAATTGCTAAAAAGGCAGGAAGTAATTGCTGAAGTAAGTGAAAAAACAATTCCTTCAAAAAAACAATTAAGGGAAAAACTGGCTGCATTGCTGAACACAAAAGAAGAAAATATGGTAATAACCAAAGTTGATTCAAAATTTGGTTCCTCAAAAGCAAAAGTTCACATAAGGACTTACGAATCAGCCGAAGAACTGAAGAAAAGAGAAGAACAGCATATAAGGGAACGAAATTTCGGGAAAGAAAAAAAAGCAGGAGAAGAACAAAAAAACGAGGCTCCGGCAAACTTTAAGAAATAAACTGGTGGTTTGATGGCAGAGAAAAAAGAAAAAAGCAAGAAACTAAAATCAGAAAAATACGAAATTAATGGCACAGCATTGAAAAGAAAAGGCAAATTCTGCCCAAAATGCGGAGCAGGCGTATTCCTTGCAGAACACAAAGACAGAAGAGCATGCGGAAAATGCGGTTACATGGAGAAAAAATAATTTCAACTTTTTTTTTAACCTTTTTTGGGGCTAAAAAGCAATCCAAAAACCTTAAATTCGCCTAAACTGTGTTTTATTCATGATTTACTACTTGATGCTCTTCTTTATGGTGGTATTCCCATTTTTTTGGTTAAGGGTCGCAAAGGACTGGCATTGGGATAAAGTAATAACAAATCTTTTTCCAAAACCAGTTGGATTCAAAAAAGAAACTATTGGAACATTAAAGTTATTCGCCTTTCTTTTTGTTGCTTTCATAATTGTCTCCGCGATAATAACTGCGCTAGGATTAAACGATTTGGGAAAAGTTGGTACGGTTATTGGCAACCAGACAAAAGCTGATGCCTTAATTTTTTTCATTGGCTCGCTTTTTGTGATTTTATTCATTGAAGAATTCTTTTTCAGGGCATTTTTGCAGAAAAGAATAGGTATTATTTTATCCACAGTAATTTACACTTTGCTTCACTTAGGTTATGGGTCAATTGCTGAAGTAATAGGCGTATTTTTTTTAGGATTAGTGCTTGCATACTGGTACAAAAAACACAACTCCCTAATCCAAAACTACTTCGGCCACCTAATATACGATTTGGTGGCAGTGGCGATTTATGTGCTTATTTAGATATTTTTTTAATTTAGAAACTTTTCTAGTTTGGAGAGTTGTTTTTCTAATTTAGATATAATTCTTTAATTAAAATGGGGTTTTTTGAAACTTTTATTACTTAAGGTAATTTAAAATTAAGGTGAGTTGTTTCTTTATTATGGTTGTGTTAGACCAAGTTACCGACAAAGATATTGCCCGCCAAAGCATAAAAATGGCAAGATTCATTCATTCAAAAAAAATTGGACTTGTTATTGTTGGAGGAGCTAGCGCCCAAACAGCCGCAGTTGCCGTTAAAGAAGCGCTTAATATGATTTATCCTGGACAACAGTTGCCTCGGTTTGTTGCAATAGGAGCGCTTGAGTTAAGGACCAAAGTTACTTTGCAAAGAGAAGGCAAAAAAGAAGAAGTTGCCCTAATAGGGGCAGCATCTGTAGTTAAGCAGGATAACCGTATCAAAGAGCTTCAACAACAAGGATGGAAAATTATGCAAACTAATGTTGGGGGGCGAGGGTACACTACAGCAGAGACAAAAAAATTATTTGATTCTGAAATACTGGCTATATTAAAACAAAGAATTGGAAAAATAACTGCCCCTCCCAAAACGATGATTCTTGAAGAATACACAGAATCACTAGGAATGATAAAAAGGGTAAAGCAAGCCCTGCACAGGATTGGGGTAGCAAATCCTTTAGCCGGGGCATTATCTGTCCATTATAGAGTTACTTCTAATCAGGATTTTAGAAAAGAACTGCAGTTTATTGGAGTAAAAACAAAACGCCAGCCAAATATTTACTCATTTAGAAGAATCCATGTAAGAGGGCTTCTTTTCCAAAGAGACTTAAGAGCTACAAGAACTGGTCAAGATAAAATATCTGCTGAGCATAATAGAGATAGTTTAAAGCAAACACTACGACTGCTTCGCGAAAAAAGAGACACGCTAAGAGGGCTTGTTCAAGGTGAATTAAAGAGAAGACGAATAAAGCCAATTAAATAGGATTTTTTAAATCATTAAATTCTAGCAGGCTTGCTGAGGAATGGTTAACCCAAAAAATAAAGACTCGAGCTTAATTATTTAATTAAATCCATGTACTTTCTTTACATAAAACAAGGTATTGGTAATCATGATTTCTTTAGGAATTGAAAGCACTGCGCACACCTTCGGGGTTTCCCTAGTTGAAAGCAATATTGACAAAGAAGAATATGCCAAATCAAGTTGTGTGATTAAATCAAACGAAAAAGATTCTTACACCACAAAAAAAGGGGGGATGATTCCCCGCGAATTAGCAGAGCACCATTATCAAGTTGCTCCAATAGTATTGAAGAATGCATTGGAAAAAGCAAAGGTCGATCTAAAAGAAATTGATTTAATTGCTTTCTCCCAAGGCCCAGGAATAGGAAACGCATTAAGATGCGGAGCAATAAGTGCAAGGCAACTGGCATTAAAACATAAAATTCCATTAGTCGGAGTGAATCACTGTATATCTCACCTTGAAATAGGACGAAAATTATGCAACTCAATTGACCCTGTACTATTATACGCTTCAGGGGCCAATACCCAGATAATTTGCTACGAAAATTCTTATTACAGGGTTTTTGGAGAAACACTTGATGTGGGAATAGGGAATTTCTTGGATTCCTTTGGAAGAGAAATGGGGCTAGGTTTTCCAGCAGGACCGATTTTAGATAAAATGTACTTTGAAGGAAAAGAACTAATCGAATTGCCTTACACAGTGAAAGGAATGGATCTTGCTTTCTCAGG
>CAZIPK010000072.1:0-5626 GCA_964541135.1 uncultured archaeon
GTAATTTATTTATTAATGGAAAATTTATTTTATTGGTGAAGAAATGTCTTTAAAAAAAAATGGGCAGGTTTCAAGCATTGATCTGCTTATTTCAGCAATTGTTTTTTTAATGATTTTTATTTCAATAAGGGGCATTTGGATTGAAAATTTAAATGAAGGCCAGGCTTCCCTAAATTCCTACGAGCTTGAATTAAAGACAATTCAGGCTGTTAATTGCCTCTTAAAAACTCCCGGCTTTCCAGTTGATTGGAATTCTTCAAGCGTTGAATTAATCGGCCTTGCCAAAAAGCCTTTTGTTTTAAGCGAGGATAAGGTGGATGAGTTTTTATTGCTTGATTATAATAATGCAAAAAAGGCTTTAGGCATAGAGGGGTATGAATTTAATTTATCTATTTTTGACAGTGCGCTTGATGAGAACAAGTTTTTTGGACTTAGCCCAACTCAAAACTCGGTTGTTTACAGCTTGAATAGGAAAGTAATTTTTAGGGGGGTGAGCGCCAATGCAAGGATTTCTATTTTCTATGAATCAAGTTAAGGGATTTGTTTTTTCGCTTGAAGCGCTTATTGCAGTAATTATTTTTGCAAGCTTCATTCAAATCGCTTACTTTAATGAATCGGTTGAGAAGAATTATTTGGATGAGTTTTCTTTTAGGGATAGTGTTTCAAATTCTCTTATAGTGCTTGACGAGAATGGGGCGGCTTTGGAGGTGTTTGATTCAAACCTTTCAAACAGCGAAAAAGCTGGCGCGATTTATGACCAGGTTAAGTCTCTCTTGCCTAAAAATGCCGGTTTGTTCATTAAGATTAGTGCTTTTGACACTAATTCAATTAAGTGCGCCGAGACTCGCCTGCCCGAGGATTGCTTTTTGGAGATTGGCGGCTTTAATGAATTAGGTCCTTCTCCGCCTTTAAATAAAAATGTTGAGCATAGCCAGATAGTTCTTGCAAGCAAGCTTACTCCAGAAGAGTGCCGGATAGAAGCAGTTTTTTCACCTTACTTTTCCAGGGAAAATAAATTATTCTTTGGAGAAAAAAAAGCAAAGCGGATTTTTTTTGAAGAAGAGGCTGATTTAAACATATTTTTTGATGTCAATTCCACTCCGTCTGATGAGGCTATGTGCGGGCAGGATATTAAGGTTGATATGAATGCTTTTGTTCCTGATTACACTTTGCTTTATGGCCGAAAATCAGCCGACATTGCTTTAATTCTTGATCGCTCGGGGTCCATGAATGATATTCTTGTCAGCAAGGGACTCGTTGCGGCCAATACTCTTAGCGGGGGAACTTTTGAGGTCTCTGCTGGGAGTTGCACTAATTATTCCAACTGGCAAAATCTTGGAACTTTTAATGTAGATGCTAATCTGGCAGCAATTGCAACAAGTTTAATTATCAGGATGACTTATTCAGGGTACGCTGGTCTTTGCGGCAACCCGCGCTTAAGGGTTAGAAATCCTAGCGGCACTTATTTGCCTTCCTCAAGCGGGAGCGCTGGAAGCAGTGGAACCGCGAATGTAACAATTAATGCCCCGCTTGCGCAAGGGGTTTATACTATTGAAGGTTGGAGTGATGAATCAATAAATTATGATGCGAATTTGCTTGTTTATCAAGAATATACCGCAAGCAACACTGTTCTGAATTCAGGTTCTTTTAGCGGGGGCAGAAAAAATGGTTCTGGCGCGGGTTGTTTTAATTTTAGGGATTGGGATAATCTTTATTCCTTAAATGTTAATGCTTCACTTGCAAGTGCGACAAGGCTTAACTTAATAATGCGATACACGGGTTATTCAGGAGAATGCCTTAACCCGCGTTTAAGGATTATCACTCCTAGCGATACTTACTTGCCTAACCAAAATGGGCAGGCGGGTTCAGGCGGGACGGCTACAGTGAGCATTAATTCTCCAATAACTCAAGGAAATTATTCCATTCAGGGTTGGAGTGATGATTTAATAAATTATGATCTTAATTTGCAGGTAATCAGGACAAATCTTTTAAGCAATACAAGGATAAGCAATGGTTCGTTTAATGACGGCAACTTTGGTGTTACTGCGGGGGGCTGTACTAATTATGGTTCTTGGGTTAATATAGGAACTTATGTTCCTGATGCTAATACAGTTAATGCTACAAGAGCACAATTTTCAATGCGATACTCCGGCTATACTGGATTATGCTCCTATCCTCGTTTTAGGGTTTTGCGCCCAAATGGCACTTATGCCCCTAGCTCTAGTGGCAGCGGAACCAGCAGCACAATTAACATAATATTAACTCCTTTGTCTGCCGGCACTTATACCCTTCAGGGCTGGAGTGATTCAAGCCTTAATGTGGATGTTAATTTGTATCTCCAAAAGCTTTTTGTAGCAAAAAAAGCCGCAAATAATTTTGTTGATTATAATGGATGGAAGAGCCAGTACGACCAGATGAGTCTTGTAAGTTTTTCCACTACTGCGCTTGTTGAACAGCAATTGGTTAAAATGACTGATGGAAATAAAACAACAATAAAAAACAAGGTTAATGCTTTGACTCCCTCAGGAAATACTGCAATTGGGGATGCAATAACCTTGGCAAAAAACGAGCTCATAAGCGCAAGAGCTACTCCTGATTCAATTCGTTTTGAGGTTTTGCTTTCCGATGGGCAGAGCAATACCGGGTCGGACCCAATGACTGCGGCGCAAGGGGCAAAGGATAACAACATTAAGGTTTACACTATTGGTTTTGGAATTGATGCGGATCACAACACGCTTAACAACATCGCTGAATTAACGGGCGGAAAGTATTACCGTGCGGATGATCAGAATGGATTGTCTGAAGTGTTTGAGTTAATTGCGATTGACATTGGAGAGAATCTTGAGATTCATCCTCCTGAAATAGCATTGGACACCAATCTAATGATTCCTATTACTAAGTGCGATTATATTACCCAGACGGGAAGCGGGATTTGTGCTGACCTTGGGGATGGCAATTATTTGTATTACTTAACGGGAGACATTAATAAGTCCGCCCCTTGGAGCGGCTCTTTTACCATTAATGTTCCCTGTGATTCAACTGATGCTTGTTCTTTTGACAAATTAATAGTGCCTTTTCCAGGAACAAAATTTTACTGGAGGGATTCTAATAATAATCTTGGAAATCCTATTGATTTTGACAAAAATATTTCGCTTAACTTTAAGTATAGGGATCTTTCAGTAAATATTTTAAGCGCCTATGCTATTGGGACAAATATTGTCGCACTTGATGTTAATTCAAAGAATTCCGGAAAGCTTGACACTAACAGCACTACTGTTGATTTTTTAATTAATGACCCTTATTCAGGGGTGCTTGTGAAGCAGGAAAACGTTGAGGCGCTTAGTCCAGGGGGGTATAAGCTACTTCTTAATGAAAGGCTTAATGCAAGCAACTGGATTTATGCTGTAATTAATAGGGATGAGGCAATTAAGGAGTGCCCTGGGAACAATATTGCCTCGGTTTATTGCGGTGGCGCGAAAAAAAATAAATTTTATGTTATTGATGTTTGGACTTGGCTTGATTAGGGGATTTTTTTATGATGAATAGGGGATTACTTTACACTGTAATGACGGTTTTTTTGATTTTTGGGATAATCGCATTAAATGAAACTCTTGGGGATTCAATTAGGAACTTTAATCCGGATAATGAGTCGCTAGCGCTTGGGGAGGTGTCCATAAACCAGTTAAACGCTTACTCAATTCTAGTCGATTATGATAAAAAGTATTATAATTATCTTGGAAATAATAATGGCCTGCCTTTTAGCTTTGTCCTTGCGCCTGATGGAAACAATTTCACACTAGCACAGGAGTATTCTCTTGGCTCGGCTCAAATTACCGAATATTTTGATTACATTAACCTTGCTGAAGTTTTTTTGGAGGATAACAACATTTCAGGGCTCTCAAAAGATCTTGTTATTGATATTAATTCTCCAAAAAACCCTTCATGGGGCGGAACAGATTCCATAAACTTCATATTGCAGCCCTTTTGCTATAAGTACACTATTTTAACCGAACAGCATTCAGTCTTCTCTAAATCTTTTGGCGGCATTTGCGAAAAGAATTTTGAGGACTCAATGATTAAAAAAATTGACTTGAATTTGGTTGTATTGTCTTCCCTTGCTGATTTTAACTCCTTTTTGTGCGATGGCGGGCCTTGCATTGAAAATGCTTTTGATCCATTTGATCCAAATCCTTTTTTTAGTATCCAGGTTTTGGACTCCAATTGCCCTAAATGCGATTTGGCTTCAAAGAAGGCAAGCGGCCATTTTGCTCCCTCTCAGGACCTTAATTTCGTGCTTTCTTGCATTGGAACGGATTGTTCTTTGGAAAATGTTTTAATAAAAATAGAGGATTTGGAAATGGATTTTGATTACTCTTCAGAAAAAAAGGTGCGGATTGAAACTAAAATAACTTTTAACGAGCCGCCAAAATCCTTTGCTCCCATAGACATCAATATTTCTGTTTCAACAGGCTCAAATTCAGCTATTGCAAAGTACCCCCAGTAACTGACTTGCCCAGTAACTAATTTTAAAAAAAATTACTGGCCAGTTAATTATTTTTTATTATTCTTTAATTTCATCAGGGATTAAATAAAAATTCTTTCTCATTTTTTTCTATTTTTCCCAAAACGGAATTGTTTATATAAGGGAAAGTTGATTATTAGAATGGGATAATAAGTGGCGTATTCAGATTCAAAAAAAGAAGAAAATAGTTATTTTTCAAGCGATGGAACTGGCGGCTCGTCTCCTTGGGCAAGAGTTCCAAAAAATCTTGATGCTGGGGAGGATAAGCAAAAAAACGACGCTCCTCAATCCTCTTCTGCAGGAAGTTTTAAGATGCTTTATGAGATTCTTGAGGAAATAAACAAGAATGATTCCATTAGTTCGATTAAGTTAAAAGAAAAATTTGATATTGATCCAAAAATTTTTTGGGATTATTGCTTGTCCCTTGAAAAAGTGGGGGCAATTAAGATAGAATACCCGCTTCATTCAGAGCCGATTCTTTTAAGGAATAAAAATATTGTTGCACAAAAAAAGCATTTAACTGAAAAGGATCTTGCTGCGCCAATTATTAGGACTGATTTTGACAGGATTCTTGATGCAATTAAGTCCCATGGAATGATTAATGCGGCAAAGCTTAGAAAGGAGTTAGGCGTGGATGGGGCAACTTTAAGAGAGTGTTACTTGACGCTTGAAAAATCGGGCGAAATAAAAGTTGAGTACCCTTTGTTTGGTTCCCCAAATTTAATCAGTGCGGATTATGCCAAGGAAAAAATAAGGCGGCAATTGTTAAAAAGAGGGATAATAATTAATGAAAACGATTTGGAGGGGAAATAAAAAAAAGCATTTCAAAGCAAATCACCTAAAAATTAATAAAATAATGAATGAAATATAAAAATAATGAGAATGAAAATAAGCGAAGTGTGTTGATGAATAAATTTAACTTAATGAAAAAAGTTAATTTAATAATTAAAATTAATTTAATGAATAAATTTAATTTGGTGGATGAATGAAGAATAATGGAAAGGAAAAGAATTCCGGGGAAGCAATTGAAGAGGAATTTGTCCCTATTGAAGAATATTCTATTGAGAGCGACGGACTTAAGGCGGAAATTCATATTATTGAGCG
>CAZIPK010000073.1:0-5547 GCA_964541135.1 uncultured archaeon
TAGAAATCTAAAGCGAGTTAACCTGTATTAACTCAATTTTTGTATAATTTGTTTCTCGCATAATCCCCTGCAAGCACAATTACTCCGCCTGCTTGTGCGGTGATAAATTGCATTATTCCAAATGCGCTTAGTGCAATTACAGGCACTATGGAGAAGGAGAAGAGAATTACTGCCGGGATGAATAGTGCAAGTGTTTTTGCTCCGCTTGCGAATAGGTTTGAGTAAAAGAAGTCTTTCCTTTTATTTACAAATATTTTTCTCATTAAATGCATTAGAATAAAATTTCCAAGCCAGATGAAGGGCATCATTATTATTAGTTGGTGGGTTAAATTTCCAAATAATATTCCTGCGGAGAAAGCCGCAATGCTTGGGATTATTGTTAAAAAATAAACTTTTTTTGTTTTTACGCTTATTGCTGATTTTATTAATAATGCATTTACCAGCGTTCCAGTAATTAATTGGGTTAGCGGGAGTAATGGCAATAAAAATAGTGCTAGAATGTAGGCGAAGAATACTTTTTCGTTAAAAGAGTATCCTTGGTGGAAGAGAATTTTGTATTTTTTTTGCAAATTATTCTCTTCAATTGTTTCAAAAATAAATTTTTTCATTACTAAGAGAGAGTTTTTTTAATTATTAAGCTTTCTATGTGGTGAATTTGTCCAACAAATAGAGATTTAATAAAAAATTCCACAAAATTTAAAATTGTGTCCAGGATTAAGTGAATCTTCCAAGAATCTTTAAAACAAAATTTTATTTTAATAAAATTTGAAAGGAATTTGTGTGATTTAAATAATTTTTTTAAGCAATTATTATTCTTCCTTTAGTTTTTGTTTCTTCTGTGGCGGTTTTTTCAAATATAATTTCAGTTCCAGTAGGGTAGTCTTCCTTGTTTATTCCTTCCACCATCAAAACTACTTGCGCACCTGGCTTTGTGCAGTACCCGTCCCCTACTTTTGATTCTACGCTTATTATTTGCGTAGCATCCCTTCCTATTACCTTCATTTTTTTTGCTACCGCGCCTTCAACCAGCCTTCCAATAAGGCAGACGGCTTCCATTCCAACGAATTTCTCTGATTTAATTATTTTTACTTTTCCTCTTAAATGAGAATTAGCATTCACGCTGTTCATGCTTCCAAATGTTAATGTACTTAGACTCACTTTCATCACCCATAAAGTTTTAGTAAAGGCAAATTTACCAACAATAACTAACGCGTACTTGATTAATAAACTTTTTCTTTTGTTAAAAAAAACCAAAAAAATTGGTTCAATTAGGAAAAAAAGATTAGCTTTTTAAACTAACATCATAACCAAAAAAATTGTTAAAAAAATTGGACAAAAAAATTAATTTTTGGCTGATTTAGATGAATTTTAAGCAATCAAAATTAATTTTTTAAAGAATTTTTTAATTTTTAACAGAAATTATACTTATTGGATCGGCTTTGTAAAAACCAAAAGCACCCTATTGTCATAATTGACCCTATTTAACTTATTATAATTAGTTTTAAAAAAAGTAATCAATGATTTTTTATCCCACCCAATTTTTGGGTACTTTTGCCTTAACCCTTCCAGGCTGACTGGGGTTAATGAATACCCATTTTTTAGTAATGCTATTGCTGCATCATACTGTTTTGCATAATCAATAAAACAAGGTTTCTTTAGTGAGCGTAAAAAAGGAACATTCTCACTAAACCCCAAGTATTTGAATATGGTTGTGTGATCCACTTCCATCTCTTGAATAATTCTTTCCCTATACCTCTCATAACCTTTTGCTTTTATTTGTTTTTTCTCCATTTCTTCAAGCATTCTTAACGCTTGGGAGTATACTTTGCTTCTCTTTGAAAATAATACTTGTCTATGTCCTCTCTCAATGAATCCTATATGAATTTTTTGCCCCTTAAAAACAGCATATATCGTGTGCCCAGGATAATCCCCACCAATTGTTTCCAACCTTAGTCTGAATTTTTTCCCATTTAATAGCTTAGCAGTAGGATATTGTTCTAATTCTGCTTGAGTGCATTTTCCAACAACTAATCTTGGCAATAAATCCTTCTTCTTAATTCGCTTAGAATCAATAAGTAACCCTTGTCTTAGAAATAGTCTTTTTGTTTTCATCCTTACCGCTTTTCTTTATTTTGGCATGGTGTGACCCCATTGTTTTAGGGCGGCTTTTAGTTCTGGGCAGGTTTTTGCTTTTTCTTCCACGCTTATTTTGTCCATGTAGGCTTCTATTGCGGCTTTCATTGCTTTTGCTCCGGCGTAGCTTCCTTGTGGGTGGCCGTGTACTCCGCCTCCTAGTTGAATCATTATGTCTGTTCCAAACAAGTTAAGCACTTTGTCTACTATTCCGGGGTGGAGTCCTCCGCTTGAAACAGGGTAAACTGGTTTTAAGTTGAACCATTCCTGGTTAAAGCAGTGTTCTCTAATGTTTTCCCTTGTTTTTTCTGTTGTTAGCATTTGTTGGCATTGGAGTACCTCGTCTTTTGGGCCTACTAGTTTTCCAAACACTGTCCCAATATGTAATTGGTCTACTCCGATTAATCTGGATAGTTTTGATACGCAATTCATGGAGAATCCATGATCTGGAATTCTAGTCATTGCTGCGTGCATGGCTCTATGCGCATGAATTGCTAACCCTAAGTCTTCACAAGCTTCTCTCACACTATTAACCGCCGCCCAGCCGGTAGTAATAATGTCAATCATTACGTACTCTCCGCCTTGTTTTTTAACAAAATTAGCTCTTTCTATCATTTCTTCTACTGTTGGGCCGGTAATGTTAATTAAATAGGATTTCTTTTTCCCGGTTTCTTTCTCCGCCTTGTTTCTCATTTTTAGTGTTTTTTCCACTCTTTTTTTGAATGGATTAAATTTTTGGTCAGTTAAGTTCTCATCATCCTTTAGTAAATCTAAACCCCCTCTCCAAATATCATAACCAATATTAGCGTGTTCTTCTGTCGTCATTCCCACTTTTGGTTTAGGCACGGTTAGCATTAATGGCCTTTTTTCTTCGTTGAATAATTTTTTTATTCCTTTCATTCCAAACTTGGGTCCCCTATACTCGCTCACCATGTTTTTTGTGAACTTAATGTCCTGTAATCTTAGTGAATTAACTGCTTTCATTCCGTAAACATTCCCCGCAATTGAAGCCAAAATTTGGCTGACATTCTTTGCTTCGAAGTGTTCTTCAGGATAAGCTATTTTTATCCAATAACCGTCCTGCGTATTCTCAATACTATAAACTTTTCCCGCTACTTTTTTTACGTGAGGGTACTTTCCCCAAATATCAGCATCCGTCCAAGTGCCTACACTACTCTCACTCGCCACCGCCCCAAAAGCCCTTTCCGGCGCTTCTCCTTCAGGCACCTTCACCTTAAAACTAGCCAAAACATCCTTATTACTCGGCTTATAACCCAAGTCCACAAAATCCTCATAACCAGCCAAACAAAACACCGTAACACAAAAAGAACTTTGAAGTATAAAAAGGTTGAGGGGGTAAAAAGACTCACTAATTGGATATAAAAAAAGAAAAACTCTAAAAATAAGATAATTAATACTCCGACCGGGTAGGGAAAAAAAGTTATTTTACCTTGCTGTTTATTCTATTACCCAGCCTCTATTTATATAAAATATAATACAAATACTACTATAAATAACTTGCTTGGAGAAAAAAGAATGAAGATTCAAAGCGTATTCATAAACAAAACAGAACACTACTCAATAACCCTACCAAAAAGAATCGTTGAATTCATTGGTTGGCGCAAAGGCTTAGAACTTGAAGCAGGCCTCGAAAAAAGGGGGCGAAATAATTCTAAAACAAAAACAATAATTTCTTTTGAATTACTTTGGTTTAAATTTTTTGACTTCTATTTGAAAAAAATATTTTTAATTTTTGATAAAATACCTTTTTTACGATTATCATAAACATGATAATGTGCTACTGAATCAGAACTAAAGTACTTTTTAGTCATTTTCATTACCTTTAACTATATTTGTATAATTGCCATTTTTATCGATATAGCCTTTTTCTCTCATCAAAGAAGCTCTTAGTAAGAAACCATCTCTGCACTCTTCTTTTAATATTTTTAATCCTTGGCAAGCATGTTCTTCAGGAAGAAGATGATTGGCGCAAAAGTTCTTTTTACAAAATTGACAAATATACTTGAATGGCTCATATTCCCCGCATTTATCACATTTAGGCATATATATCGATAGGATTATTTTAAACCAAAAAACTCTAAAATCTTATCTTTTAAAGACTTTGACTTTAATTTTTTGCTTTCGATAGATTTTGGTACTCTAAAGTTGCCTGCATCTTTCCTTCTTCTAAGTTCTTTAAAAGTTTCTGATAATACTTTTTTATTTTTGGACTTTGAACGGTTAAAAAGTTTTTTTTGTATTAAATCATATTCATAAAGAATTTTTCCCTTTTTAATAATAGTAACTCTTAACAGAGTCTGTTTAATGCTTGGGTCAGGTTTTGATTTTAAATAGGATAATATTTGAGAAAATTTCTGATCTATGTCTTTGAATGCGACAGTTGCATGAAACTTAAAGTCATCTTTTGATTTTTTGTCTTGGACTGAATCCGAAGTGGTTATTTTTAATAAAGACTTAGATAGATCATACCTTAGTTCTTTCATTTCTTCTGAAGGCCTAACATCAATAAAGACAACTTTGTTTAAGAAATTGTCAAATCCTTCAAATCCTTTAAGTCTAAAAGGAATTAATTCATTTTCATAATTTTTACAAACCTGTGTTAAGGTATTTACCATTTGTCTTTCATTATTTGTTTTGAATGGACCAAACAATGTAATGTGCGGAATTTTTTTTGAGGTAGCTTTAACTCTAAACTTGTGAGAAATCTCTTGAATAGTGGACTTAATATATCTTTTTGCATACCCTTGGAATCTAAATTCAATAAAATAAGTTTGCATTAATCTCGTTCTCCTTGTTTGTTTTTTATTTTTTAATTATTTTCTTGTTAAATCTTTAGGTCGGGGATTTTTATTGAACGATTACCAATTAATTTATCTAAATAATTATTGTGTTTATCGAGCCACCGTGATACACACACAGCCCTTCTTAAAACAAATAATAACAGAATTTCTTCTCGAATGGACATTATTTTAAAATATATATCATCAGAGAGATCTTTTTTTGAAACAACCGCCCTATGGTAACTACCCAAAAGCAAGTGGTCTGAACTTAACATTGTGGCCAAGCTTTGAAAATACTCAGGAGTAATAGCATCTTCCTTTATAGAATCCAATGCCTTTATCCACCTTGATTTAAAATCTTCATAGTGTCTTAATAACAACAGTTCATTCATAATAATATTGATCCTACAATTGATTTTAATTAGTTTCTAGTACCATTCGTCTTCTTTGTGTGCGCTATTATGTTTTTTTTGGTTTTTGAAGACCCATAGATTTCCTCTTGAGTTGTCTTGTTTGTCCCTGTTTATGTGGTGCACTACTTCGCCGCTTCTTAACGGCCTACCTATTCTATCTTCTGCTACCCATCTGTGAACTGTTTTTCCGGAGTCGGAGA
>CAZIPK010000074.1:0-5441 GCA_964541135.1 uncultured archaeon
ATTTGGCCAAAAACAACTATTCAACCCAAAAAAACAATGGTTTCATTAATTGATATATATGGTTTCAGCACCAATAATTGTGTTAAAAGGCCCTAAATAAATAGAAAAGCGGCTTTGGTGAAAGTAGCTTAAAGAAACAAGTTATTTTCGCCAAAGCAGCTAAAAATCAGAAATCGAGGGGGATGTGATGGAGACAGAATTCAAAATTAAAGGCATTCATTGCGATAATTGCATTACGTTGATACGAATGAATATTGAAGAATTAAGGGGAATAAAGGAGATAAAAGCAGACAAAGCGAAAAATACTGTGACTGTTTCGTACAACGAGAAACAAGCAAACCTGCGGGAAATAATTAAAAAAATTGAGCAGGACGGGTACAAAGTTGAAGGATATAAATAACCGCCAAAAATAAAACTATAAAAATATTGAAATTAAATCAAACAAAATTTTCATTAAATTAAAATCTTCATTTGGGCGATAAAATGAATAAACACAAACCAAAAATCGGGGAAACAGGACAAGGAGAAATACAAATCACAAACATGGTTTGTGAAAGCTGTGAAAAAATAATTGAAAAATCGGTTTTAAAACTTGAAGGCGTAGATGAAATCAAGGCGGATTATATTAAGGGAATTGTCCAAGTTAAATTTGACCCGAAAAAAACTTCCATTGAAAAAATTTCAAGCACTATTAATAAAGCAGGATATTTTACAAATAACACTAATGGCTCAAAAAACCAGAAATCACAAAACATCAAACACGCTGCACTTGGATTAATAATTCTTGGAATACTAATAATTGGCTACTTTGCGGCAACAAGCTTTTTTGGGGAAAGCGCATTGTCAATCCCCCAACTTGACGCAAACACAAGCGCAGGAGTAATATTTATTGTCGGGCTATTAACAGGATTTCACTGCATAGGAATGTGCGGGGGTTTTGTTTTAAGCTATACTGCAAAATCAAGGCAAGAAAACCCAAAATCATTAAACCTTGGCGCACACGCGCAATACTCAATAGGAAAAATACTCTCCTACACAATCATTGGAGGAATATTTGGTTTAGTTGGAAGCATATTCGTATTCAGCTTGGAATTAAGGGCGGCAATCGCAATAATTGCAGGAATATTTTTAATTCTCTTCGCGTTAAAAATGCTTAACGCACACCCAATATTAAGAAAACTATCTCTCCCTCAAAAGTGGTTTAATAAATTAAAGATCGGCCCGCTAAAAAACAGCACAAACCCCGCAATAATAGGGCTCGCAAACGGATTATTTATTGCCTGCGGACCTCTCCAAGCAATGTACATACTCGCAATGGCGACAGGATCATTTATTGGCGGAGCAACAATTTTATTTGCGTTTGCAATAGGAACACTAATCCCAATGATGGGTTTTGGAATATTTGCGACATTCATCTCCCACGGCATGCAAAACAACATAGTTCGCATATCAGCCGTAATAGTCCTAATAATGGGGCTCTTAATGATTAACAACGGGCTTGTATTAAGCGGAACACAAATAACTTCCCTCTTCACCACCCCAAACCTTGCAATCAGCCAAAATAACAATTCAAACACCCCCCCGCAACTTTCGCCAATAAACAACACAAATAACGGGCCAGGATACCAAATAATAGAAATGGAAGTAACAAGATACGGCTGGAACCCAGACACCTTCACCCTAAAAACAGGCATGCCAGTAAAATGGATAATAAACGGAAAAGAAATCACCAGCTGCAACAACGCAATAAGTGTTCCAGCATACAAGCTTAACTTCCCAGTAAAAAAAGGTTTGCAAACAATAGAATTCACCCCAACAAAAACAGGAACAATAAACTGGAGCTGCTGGATGGGAATGATTCCTGGAAAATTCATTGTACGAGATGACGTAAGCATTGATGGCAGCGGAAAGGTAATTCCAACAAGTTGAATTAAATTAAAATTATTAAAAAAATAGTGAAAGAAATTAAAGGATGAAAAAATCAACAAATATTGAATTTATTTTAAGGGCCAAACAAGAGGGGATGATGATGGGAAAAAATAATAAAATAATATTAGGAGCAGCAATCATAGCGGGCATTTTGCTTGTAACTGCATTTGCTTTTGCAGGAATGGGGAGAAATACTCAAACAGCATTATTTGCACAACCCGCAGGTAATTCTGCTGGATTAAGTGCGCAAAGCAATAACTTTGCAGCAAATAATACCAATTCAACAAGCAACGGGCCAGGATACCAAATAATAGAAATGGAAGTAAATAACAGCGGATGGACACCAGACACATTCATACTAAAAACAGGTGTGCCAGTAAAATGGATAATAAATGGAAAAGAAATAAACGGCTGCAACAACGCAATCAAAGTTCCTGAATACAATTTAAGTTTCCCAATAAAAGAAGGGCTGCAAACAATAGAATTCACCCCAACAAAAACAGGAACAATAAACTGGAGCTGCTGGATGGGAATGATAAGCGGAAAATTCATAGTAATTGATAATATAGCAATTGATTCGAGCGGAAAAATTATCCCAACCCCTGAAATAACGCAAGAATTAGCCAAAGCGGCAGCCGCCCCAAAGAAAAAAAGCAGCTGTGGTTGTGGAATGCGTTAAACAAAAACAAATACCTGGAATCAAAAATAAATAATAAAATGGAAAAAGTTAGAAAAACAAGCAAAAACAGGAAATTAAATAAAAATTTAAAAAAATAATTGGTGATTTTTGTGGGTTCAATTAAAAAATTTCTTTCAAATGAAAAAAACGCAATATTCTTCACAATAATAGTTGTTCTTGCAGTAAGCTTTGCTTATTTTGGAGTTGAAGGGATTGGAATGAAAAAAATAAGCATGGAAAGCCAATCAACAAATACTGAAATATACCAAGGAATTGAATTAAAAACTGCTTACGGGCCAAACTCCGAAATAAAAGCATTTGCACTGGCAAAGAATAATGCCCTTTCAAAATACAAAACACTGGAAGGCAATCCAATACCCGAAAATAAATCCATAGTAATAGGGGAAATGGAGGCAGAAATGATGAAAAGTGAGGATTTGTTTTCAAAAGTAGGGGATAAAATTGAGGGGTTGTTTGGAATAAACACAACAGTTGAAGGAATATTAATGAAAACAAACTCCCCAGCAGATTATCTCCACTTTTTAAGCAACGAGCAATTTGAAAGAATAGAAGGCAAAACTGGGGTAATATTCATTAAAATAATTGACCCAACAACCGCCAAAGTTTTTTATAAAAATGATTTAAACACGCCCCTGCCCCAAAGCTTAAAATTCGCCCAAGGCAAAATCAATGACTATAAAACGCACGAAATAGCCGGAATCACTTATTACCCGATAATAATCGGAAACGAAGAAGCAAAAATGATGCAAGAAGAAAAAGTATTTAACAAGCTCGGAGATACATTTGAAAAGTTCGGCCAGTACTTTATACTAACAGGAGTGCTTGAAAAAAACAATTCAATAATGGACTTAGCCCATATTGTCCCGCTGGACGAAAAAGAAATAATTATTCAATAAAATTTAAAATCAAAATCGTGAAAGTGAATAAAAATAATAATTAAGGTGAAAAAAATGAAGAAAACAACACTACAAGTAAGCGGAATGCACTGCGCAAGCTGCGCGCTAATAATAAACAAAACCCTTGCAAAAAAAGAAGGAGTCACAAATGCCAATGTAAATTACTCAAACTCAAAAGCAACTATTGAATTTGATGAGAACAAGTTAAATGAAAATGAATTAATTAATGCAATTAAAGGCGCAGGATACGGCGCAACAGTACTTGGAAAAGAAATTAATCCAGAGAAACAAACTGCATTACAAAAAGAAGAACTCAAAAAAGCAAAAAACTCTTTTTTATTTGGCCTGACATTTGCTCTCCCTGCATTCATCCTCGGAATGGTTTTAATGCCACTAGGCATAATGATACCTTACATTGAATTTATTTTATTCTTATTGGCAACCCCTGTGCAATTCATTGTTGGAAAACAATTTTACTTAGGAATGTTGGCCGCATTAAAAAACAAAACTGCAAGCATGGACACGCTAATTGCAATAGGCACCAGCGCAGCATATGCATTAAGCGTTTACAACATATTATTCAACCCGATGGCAGGGCAGTATTTTGAAACCAGCGCAATACTAATCACACTTGTTTTGCTTGGAAAATGGCTAGAAGCAATAGCAAAAAACAGGACAAATGACGCAATAAAAAAACTGATGAACCTAAGCCCAAAAACAGCAATTGTGATAAGAAACGGAAAAGAAGTGGAAGTGAAAGTTGATGAAATTATTTTAGGGGACATTATTTTAGTAAAACCAGGGGAAAAAGTCGCTGTGGACGGGGTAATAATAGAAGGCTTATCCTCAATAGATGAAAGCATGATTACGGGCGAAAGCATTCCCGTTGAAAAAAAGAAAGGGGATAATGTAATAGGCGGAACAATAAACAAGCACGGTACATTCAAATTTAAGGCAACAAAAGTAGGGGAAAACACCACCCTCGCCCACATAATCAAGCTAATTGAAGAAGCACAAGGGAGAAAAGCACCAATCCAAAGATACGCAGACACCATCTCAGCCTACTTTGTTCCAGCAGTAATAGTAATTGCAATAATGACTTTTGCAGGTTGGTTTTTTTTGCTTAACTTTGGACTGGAATTTGCACTACTAACAAGCGTGGCTGTACTGGTAATCGCCTGCCCCTGCGCACTAGGTCTTGCAACACCCACATCAATAATGGTCGGGACCGGAATGGGGGCAAAACACGGAATTTTAATTAAAGGAGGAGACGCCCTTGAAACAGCGCACAAGTTAAAGTATGTAATATTTGACAAAACTGGGACTATAACCAAAGGAGTTCCTGAAGTTACAAATATCACCCCAATCGGAAAAATAAGTTCAAAAAAAGTATTAGAAATTGCCGCAAGCCTTGAAAAAAACAGTGAACACCCCTTGGCTGACGCAATAGTAGAAAAAGCGAACCAAGAAAAAATTAATTTAACTAGCCCTAAAAACTTTAAAGCAATACCAGGACATGGAATAAGCGCTGAACTAAATAAGAAAAAATACTTCTTAGGAAATACTAAACTAATGGAAAAACAAGGAATAATAATTAACAGAATAAAAGAAGAAATGGAATTACTTGAAAGCGAAGGAAAAACAGTAATGTTGTTAGCTGATTCAAAACAATTAATTGGAGTGATTGCTGCGGCTGATGCAATAAAAGAAACATCAAAAGACGCTGTTAATGCAATTCAAAAACTAGGAATAGAAGTTTACATGATAACGGGAGACAATAAAAGAACAGCACACGCAATAGCAAAACAAGCAGGGATAAAAGAAACAAACATCTTTGCTGAAGTACTACCAGAAGACAAAGCAAATTACGTTAAAAAACTACAAGAAAATTCAAACAAAAATGGAAAAAAATTCAA